>JBAYMZ010000100.1:0-5728 GCA_041663385.1 Candidatus Omnitrophota bacterium | reverse complement strand
TTCTTTGTTTTATAAAAGTACTTACTTTTGTTTTAAGGTTTTTATCTTGCGGCAGGTCAAACCAAACCTTTAAAACTATATACTCGCTCAAAGATGATTGCCGGTATGAAAACACTATATCTTCTTTTTTAATTTGCAGAACATTGCCTTCTTTTTCCATCACTTCAACCCCTTCTATAAACTCCGAAACCCCTCGATTAAAAGCAGAAGCATTCATCGTTACCAGCCCACCGACTGATGCGGGTATACCCGCAAGGTTATCAAGTCCGCCTGAATGATTACAAATTGCATATTTTATAAACGCGTTAAGTTTTACCGCAGCACCTACTTCCAAATATCGCGGCCCTTTAGAAATCTGGCTAAACTCATCCCCCAATTTAATTACTTCCGTATCCAGGATAGTATTTTTTATAAGAAGGTTTGAGCCACCGCCAAGAATATAATACGAACCACCAAGGCTCTTGATAAGTTCCCGAAGGGCATCTATAGTATTTACAATAAAAAAATGCCTTGCCTCGCCGCCAATCTTGATTGTAGTAAGATTTTTTAGATTATGATTATGCTTTAACTCTACTGCCTTCGAACTCATTAGCAACTTGCTCCATTATAGTATTTATATCACCGGCGCCAAGGCCAAGGACAAGGTCCCCTTCCTTTATATAATTAGGAACCTCAAGCACAAGCCTGTCTTTAGGAATATGGGTTATTTTACCCTTAAAAGTCCGGCTTATCTCATCAAACAATGTTTTTACGTTAACTCCCTGAATCTGCTTCTCTTGCGCGGAGTATATGTCCGTTACAATAAGCTCATCAGCATAAGAAAAACTCATGGCAAATTGCTTATGTAAATATTCCACACGCGAAAAACGGTGCGGCTGAAAAACAACAAATACTCTTTTTGGATTCAAATACCGGGCAGCTTTTAAAACCGCTTCTATCTCCGTGGGGTGATGAGCATAATCATCCACAAAAGTAATTCCTCCAATTTTTTTCTTTATCTGAAAACGCCGCTTGGTACCTTTGAAATATTTAAACATTTCTATTGCCTTAGTTAAGTCCTGGCCCATATATTTCAAGAATGCAAGAACAGCAATAGTATTTAAAGCGTTGTGCTTGCCTAAAAGCGGTATCTTTATCTGGCTGATAAATTTTTCTTCGCTTAAAAAATCAAAACAGGAAAATTCTCCGTCAAAATAAAAATTATCCGCCCTGATTACATTATCTTTTCCAAAACCATAGCTTATACCGTTTACTTTTTTTAGTATCTCCTTAACAAAAATGTCATCGCCGCAGCCGATAACCGTGCCTTTTGCCTGATAAGCGAATTGCAGGAAACTTTCCTTAAGCTTATCCATACTTTTATAATAATCAAGATGCTCATAATCAATATTGGTTATTAACGAAACCCACGGGTTATAAAAAAGAAAACTTCCATCGCTCTCATCCGCCTCTATTACAAAATATTCCTCACCCCACCAGGCATTACGCGTATAGTTAAGAGGCAGGCCGCCGACAAACACTGTAGGGTTAAATCCAAGAGAAGTCAGCATGTAGCCTATCAGAGAAGTGGTTGTTGTCTTACCATGGCTGCCTGACACAGTAATCGTTTTTTTATCCCAGGAAATAAGCCCAAGAAGCTTACCTCTTTGTAAGATGTTTATTCCTCTTCTTTTTGCCTCCAGCATCTCTGGGTTATTTTCTTTTATGGCTGAAGAATAGCAAACTAAATGCGTATCATCAGGTATATTCTCTTTTCTGTGGCCGATAAAAACCTCAATCCCTTCACCTTTAAGCATCTTTGTGACATAGCTTTCCCCTATATCAGAGCCCTTAACATTGTAGCCTTTATCTTTAAGTAATAAGCCTAAGCCGCTCATGCCTATACCGCCTATTCCGATAAGATAAATATTTTTTATATTTGATAAAACCTTATCCATTGTTTCTCCAACTCCTCAAGTGTCCTTATATTATAACTCTTGCATAAGCTTTCTGTAACAGAAAAACCATCTTTAAGAAATTTAAAAAAATTATTCAAATTATACCGGGACCATTTTTTTACAAGAAAATTAATTATAGAAAACGACTCAAGATAAAACGTATCGACATATTCTCTGGGCTTACCTTCGAGCTCTTGCGAGTTCATATTATTTAGCTCAGAAAACTTTATATATCCCCCTGACTGTATCTTTTGTTTTAATAAGCTAAAAGCTTTTTCATTTTGTTTTTTTTCATATTTATGCGCCACATAAACACTTATTCCCTCATCAAGCCAAAGCGGTAATTGCTCTTTACCAACATATTCCCTGAAAATAATGTGGGTAAGCTCATGCGAAAGCGTGGATGAAAAATCTTTCTGCTGCGGATAGGTAAAAATCCTTTTATCATGATAATCCACACAGGCATTCGACCATGAAGGACAGTTATATTTTTCAGCGTATTCATCTTTATCTTTGGCAATAAATATTTTAGCCCTGCTTTTCCATAACCACGGATTAACCCTTATAAAATTAAATTCCTGAGTAACAATTTTATAAAAATCTTCCGCCATATTTTTTACTTTATAAATATACTCCTGATCAATACTCTTATCGGAAATTATAATAAAGTGATCCGAGTACAACTCTTTTACATCAGCCCCAAACGCTTGCGCCGGGGACAAAAATAAACTAAAAATAAGTATTTTTGCAAAAATCTTCAAAACTTATCCCGATTTTTATCTTACCTAAGTTCGTGCTTATTTTTTGCCGCAAAGCCCGGTCTTTGAGCAACTTCTCTACTGTATCTTTAAAATTATCAAAACTAAAACTTTCCTGAGAATGCATATATGCTGCCTCTCTATTCACAAGATAAAGAGCATTGTCCTTCTGATGCCCTCCGGCAGCCGGATGAGGTATCAATACTGATGGTATTTTATAATATGCTATTTCTGCTAAAGTTGACGCTCCGGAACGAGAGATTACGACATCACTCGCACCATAAAGAGTTTCCATCGCATAATAAAAATCCTTCACAAACTTCAGCTTTTCTATTTTATTATAAATTTTAGAAATTTTAAAGTATTCTCTTTGCCCTGTAAGATGTATTATCTGAAAATCACAATCCAACGACTGGATTAGTTTTAAAAAAATTTCGTTTAGGAACGCTGACCCCTGGCTACCGCCGAAACAAAAAAGCGTTAATTTATCCTGGAAACCGAGACTCACTAACGCCGCGGCACGATCTATCTTTTTTATATTCTCTCTTAAAGGAATGCCAATCACAATAGTTTTTTTGTTTGTTTTTTCCTGAGCAAATCCGCGAAACACCTTCTTAACGAATAGGGAAAGAAGCGAATTAGCTTTACCCGGCCTTACATTAGGCTCATATATCGCGGTATCCGCATTCATAAAAGCGGCAAAAAGCATAAGAAAAAAACTGTCTCTTCCGCCAAAACCAACTACCGCCTTTGGACGCAATTTGAAAAGAAGATGCGCTGCCTCAAAAATACGGTAAAACATTTCAACAAACAGATTTCTTGAATTAAAACTTTTACCCCAAACGATAAAACCTTTTTGCATCAAATGATCTTTTAAAAATGCCGATGTAACAAAGAAATGCATTTCATCATTTATTTTATTCTGCTTTATCGCGCTTGCTATGGCAAGCGCCGGAAAAACATGCCCGCCGCTCCTATCACAAACAAATAAAATTTTCATATGATTGCCCTAATAGTTATCAATACTCAGGTTTTTAAAAAATTTGACTAAACTCATTCCTGCGAAACTCCACCGAAAATTAATCGCTAAGGGCGAAGCAGAACCTCTATATCGAATAAAACCTTTTCCATTCGGTTTCAAAACGCTCTGTATCCTCTAAAATCCGGAAAGCCTTTCTTAAAGCATCCGAAATACTATTATTTGCCCTGAGACAACTTAAAAACTGCGCGAAGTTATCATTCCCAAACCTTTTCCTCAAGAAATATACCATACTAAAAGCCTGAGTATAAAAAAGAACCGGGTCGTCTTTTTCCGAAAGCGAATAGGTATCATTAATTTGAGAAAATTTTATATACTCCTTATTTTCTATAAGCTTTCTGGTTGATAAAACAAGCGTGTCCAATTGTAATGAATTTCTGTATTGCATATACTGCGCCATGCCTTCGTCAAGCCAAAGCGGTAACTTATTATAACCTATATACTCCCGAAAAATTATATGAGTTAGCTCGTGTGAAAGCATCGATGAAAATCCCTGTTGAAACGGATAGGTATATATTATTTTATCATAATAATTAACGCAAGCGCCGGACCAAGGTGGACAATTAAATTCTTCTAAATATGCAGCTTTGTCTTTAGCGATAACTATCTTTGCCCGGTTATCCCATGACCACAATTTATCTCGGACAAGCCCGAATCCTTGAGTAATTGACCGATAATAATACTCAGCATCATCCTTTACTTTATAAACCACGTCTTCTGTGCCTTCTGCGTAATTTATTATAAAATGCTCGGAACGCATCTCCTTTAGGCTTTGCGCATATGAAAATAGCGGTAAAAAAATGAACAATAATCCTAATATTATTTTGCGTAAATTCATAGCCACTCGCTGCTATCATTTGTTGATTCTTTGTAGATTTTTTTTTCATCCTGACGACTGGCGTTAAAAAATAAAGCCAAAAGAATATAATGAACAATTAAATTACTCCCCCCGTAACTTATGAAGGGCAGCGATAATCCTTTTGTCGGTAATAACCCACAACTCACCCCAACATTTATTACCACTTCAAGGAAGAATATGAGTGTTATCCCTGTTAAAATCCCCTTCCTAAAACTATCTTCACTAGCCTTGGCTATATTATACATCTTGTGGAATACGATAAAAAATATAAGAAGCATCCCAAACGAACCAAGTAGCCCGAACTCTTCCGCAATAATCGAAAAAATAAAATCAGTATGCGCCGCGGGAAGGAAAAATAATTTCTGCATACTTTCACCAAGCCCAACACCGAATAGCCCACCCTGGCCATAGGCAATTTGCGATTGTATAAGCTGAAAACCCGTGTCCTGAGGGTCAGCGAAAGGATTAAGATACCCGGTAATTCTTCTAAAACGGTAAGGATGTAAAGCAATAAGAAAAAATAATACCACAGCCCCGCCACAAATAGTCAAAACCAGATGTTTTTTTCTGGCACGGTATAAAAAAAGTATCAAAAGTGACCATAGAATCCAAAATACCGCAGTACCCAAATCCGGCTGAAGTAGCACAATCAAAGACACGGCTCCTAAAATAATCCCTAAAGGAAGAAGCGTCGTGAAATTTTTAATAAGACTTTTTCTTTTGACTATATAATCTATACAATAAACTAAAAAAAATATTTTAAGAAATTCTGACGGCTGAAAATTTAAACCAAACAAATGAAACCACCTCTTGGCTCCGCCTGCCTTTTTTCCGATAACTAAAAGCACCAGCAAAATAATTATAGTAGTAAGCAGTAACACTTTCGAGTGCCTGCGTAAAAAATCTAAATCAAGCAGAAGGGTCAAGAAAAACAAAACCAGGCCCACGATAAAAAAAATAAACTGCTTCTTAAAAAAATAGGCGGCATCACCGGTGGTCCTGAACGCAGTGAGACTCGAAGATTCATAAATCATAAGTGTACCGAAAAAAGTAAGCGCCAGGAATGTAAAAAAAATAAATCTGCGGTCCTTGCGAAAGTCTCTTGGTTGAAGATTATCCATTTTATATATTTTTT
>JBAYMZ010000099.1:0-5810 GCA_041663385.1 Candidatus Omnitrophota bacterium | reverse complement strand
CTGCGGAAGGCGCAAGCCTTGCACAATTTACAATTTTTGTAATCATATCCAAAGAAACTTTTTTCTGCTTAAAAAGCCTTACAGAACGCCTTTTTAAAATCAGTTTGTATAAATTATCTTTCGTCATAACAAGGGTAACCGGTTATAAAAATATCCAAGCCTATTCTTTTTATTTCGATTTCTTTTAGATAGGGGCTATCATCCAAAGTTTTATACCCCTTCGCGCCTATAGAGGTAAGCGCGTTTGCCCCTCCAACGATCTTTGGAGAAATAAAAAAGTGCATCTTGTCTATCAGTTTTTCATCCAAAAAATTCCCCAGGGTTTGCGAACCACCCTCAACAAAACAAGAAGTTATGCCGAGATTAAATAAAATTTTCAGCATGGCCCTTAAATCCAACTTGCCTTTCTTCTTATCTATGGCGAATATCCTTGCATCTTTAAAGGCTTTCTCTGGTTTGGCTTTTTTGAAAGTAAAAATTATCAATTTCTCGGGATGATTTCTGACAATAAAACTTTTTTTATCTATGCGCAAATGGGGGTCGATTATTACTTTGTAAGGTATCTTTCTTAATCCGTTAAGCTTTGGGTTATCTTTTAAAACTGTGTTTATCCCAACCAGGACCGAATCGTATTTATCACGTAAGCTTTTTGCAAACTTACGGCTTGATTCAGTAGTAATCCATTTCGAAATTCCGGCACAGGTTGCAATTTTTCCATCAATGGTTTGGGCAACTTTCGCGGCCACAAAAGGCCTGTTTTCTTTCATATTCTTAAAAAATACCTCATTAACCTTTTTAGCTTCTTCTTTACACTTTCCCACACTGACCTCAATACCGGCTTGTTTTAATTTTTTTATGGATTTACCGCATACTTTGGGATTGGGATCCAGCGTAGAAATAATAACTCGTTTTATGCCTTGTTTTATGATCTCATCAACACAAGGAGGCGTTTTTCCAAAATGACAGCATGGCTCTAAATTTATATATAAACTTGCGCCTTTTAAGTTTTGTTTTGCCTTTAAAATCGCGGCCAACTCCGCATGAGCCAGCCCAGCTTTTTTATGATACCCGCAAGATATAACTTTATTATTTTTAACGATAAGCGCGCCCACCAAAGGGTTTGGAGAGGTAAAACCTTCTGCTTTCCTGGCAAGTGTGATGGCTTGTTTCAAAAAATAAATATCTTCCTTAGCGGATTTCATTTTGAAATATTTATTCTTTTTTTCATATCAAGAACCCAGGTATAGGGTGCAAACACATCTCCTATCTGAATAAATTCTTTATAGCTTCCGTGCGCGTCAGAACCGCCGCTTTTTAATAATCCAAATTTGTCCGCCATCTCTTTATACATTAGAGTCTTAGCCGGTGAAAATCGCGGATAAGCAACTTCCAGGCCATCAATGCCCAAAGAAACAAATTCTTCAATCCAGGATTTTTCAGGAATTAAATGCGGGTGCGCGAGAAATGCCAGTCCGCCATAACTTTTAATCAAATCAATACCTTCTTTTATTGAATACTTGAAACGGGAAATATATCCTGGCTTGCCTGGAGAAAGGTATTTATCAAACGCTTCTTTCAAAGTTTTAACTCGGGCCTTACGCACAAGCTCTAAAGCAAGATGCAGCCGTGTAGGCATTGCATTTTTTATTCTTCCAAGGATAGCTTTTTCATCAAGATTAAAATCCAGCTGATTTAATTTTTCGATCATGCCAATAAGGCGCTCTTGCCTTAACTTTTTTACATTACTAAGTTCTTCTTTTAATTTTTGATTTCTGGAATCTACAAAATAACCCAGAATATGTATCTCTGTATCTTCTTTCTGCGTACTTAGCTCAAGGCCTTCAATAAGCTCTATGCCGCAAATTGCGCTAAAACGCCGGGCCTCCTCCATACCGTCAACCGTATCATGATCCGTTATGGCTATAGCAGAAAGGCCTTTTAACCTTGCGATTTTAAAAATATCTTCTATGCTTGAATCGCTATCAGAAAAATTGGAATGGATATGCAGGTCTATTCTTGCCTCTAAATTATCTTTTGATGTTTCCCAATTCATATATTATTTTTCTCTTGGTAAAGAAGGAAGGATTTAATATTCTAAGGCGTAAAACCTATTCAGCTTTTTCTATTTCTTCGCTTTTTGAACCCTTATCCGCTTTTTTACTCTCCATCTTATAAATCTTGTCCAACACGCCGTTTACAAAACGCGGAGAGTCAACATCGCCAAAACGTTTAGCTAATTCTATCGCTTCATTTATGGAAACCTTAGGTGGGATTTCATCAAGGAATATTATTTCGTAAGCTGCCATCCTTAAAACATTCCTGTCTATTACCGCCATCCTCTCTATCTCCCAATTCTTAACATATTTCTTTATTAAAGAATCAAGCGCGGGCATATTCATCATGACGCCATCAATAAGCATCATCGAAAAATCAATTACTTCTTGTTTTTGCGGATAACTTTCGAGGTAATTCTTGAAAGCTTCTTTGTAATCTGCTTTTGACATCTCTATTTGGTAGAGGAGATGAACGACAACTTCACGAGCTTTTGATCTTAATCGCATAGTTTTTTGAATAAAAACCGAAACGTGGATGGCAGATTGCAGTCATACAGATACCCTTATCTGCTATCTGACATCTGCCATCTGTTATCTTTTACTATATTTGTGTATAAATATTCGCCATTTCGAGAGCAGAAAGCGCGGCATCTCTTCCTTTGTTACCCTGCTTAGTGCCTGCTCTTTCTATTGCCTGCTCTATTGTTTCAGCAGTAATTATGCCAAACGCTATCGGAACATTTTTGTCTAATGAAACCTTGGCCACACCTTTTGCCACCTCTGACGCGATATAATCAAAATGAGGCGTATCTCCTCTTATGATAACCCCCAGGGCAATGATTGCATCAAACTTTTTTGTATCCATCTTAGAAAGAACCTGCGGTATTTCAAACGCGCCAGGAGTCCACACGGCCAATAAATCTTTTTCCTCAACTCCTGATTTTTTCAACGTATCAACGCAGCCGCTTAATAATTCATTAGAAACAAATTCATTGAAACGGGAAATAATTATCGCTATTTTTTTGCCCTTACCTGAATAATTACCAGTAATCTCCTTCATAGTTTCCTCCTCTTTTATAAAATATGATCCATTCTATCTTTCTTTGTATTCAGATACCTTTCATTTTCAGCACAAGAATCTGCTTTTATCGGTATTCTCTCTACAATTTCAAGGCCATATCCTTCAAGGCCAATAATTTTTTTAGGATTATTGGTAAGTAATCTTAATTTTTTTACCCCCAAATCAACAAGTATTTGTGCCCCTATTCCATAATCTCTTAAATCCGAAGCAAAACCTAAAAGCTTATTTGCATCAACCGTATCAGCCCCTCTATCTTGAAGGCCGTAGGCTTTTATTTTATTCTTAAGGCCAATGCCTCTGCCTTCTTGCCGCATGTAAAGCACTATACCGCCTTCTTTAGCAATTATCTGTAAACATCTATGCAGCTGCTGTCCGCAATCACAGCGGCGCGACATAAAAACGTCTCCGGTTAAACATTCGGAATGAACACGCACAACCTGCGGCTCGTTCGTTACGGTTCCCGAAACTATTGCTATATGCTCGCTTAAGTCGATAAGCGACTCATAAAAATACATGGTAAAATTTCCATACTCAGTAGGAAGATTTATCTTCTCAACAAGATTTATTAATTTTTCTTTTTTTCTCCGGTATTCGATAAGCGAGGCTATTGTGCAAATTTTCAAATTATGCTTTTTTGAAAATTCAACAAGATCTGGCAGGCGGCTCATCGAACCATCTTCTTTTATTATTTCGCAAATTACCCCCGCAGGATACAAGCCGGAGAATTTTGCTAAATCAACTGCCGCCTCAGTATGGCCGGCCCGCACTAAAACGCCGCCATCTTTTGCCTCAAGCGGAAAAAGATGCCCGGGTTTATTCAAATCATCTTGCTTACTTTTTTCATCAATTAAAACTTGGATAGTTCTTGCGCGGTCAAACGCGGAAATACCGGTAGTAACTCCGGATGCAGCATCAACGGAAATTTTCCAGGCGGTTTTAAAGGGGTCCTGGTTTTCTTCGGAATGCATAGGCGAAAGAGCAAGCTCTTTTATTCTATCTTTGTTAAGCGGCACACAAACAAGGCCGCGCGCTTCTTTTATCATGAAATTTATCGCATCCGGAGTTGCAAACTGGGCAGCTATAACAAGGTCTCCTTCGTTTTCACGCTTTTCATCATCAACGACAATAACGAATTTACCTTGTTTTATATCGCTAAATACATCTTCAATAGGGCTAAACATTTTACCTCCGGAAAGTAGAATACATTAACGCTAATTGCCTTAATTGTCAAGGTGCCAAAAGCCTATAAATACAAAGCCACAAAGCTTGGTTTTCTGCTTTGTGGCTGTATGTTTATATCGTTATTTTTAACGTTTGGTCCACTGGAATCTTCTGCGGGCGCCTTTACGGCCATATTTCTTACGCTCTTTCGAACGAGGGTCTCTGGTAAGAAGATTATCTTTTCTTAATGTTGCTCTTAATTCTGGGTTTAATATAAGTAACGCACGGGAAATGCCTAAACTTATGGCTCCTGCCTGTCCATTTATGCCTCCACCGTTAACATTTGCGAGGACATCAAATTTATTTTCAAGCCCGACAACAGAAAATGGCTTCTTTACCTGTAATAACTGGTCTATGGTTTTAAAATAATCAGTGAGGTCTCTTCCGTTTATTGTAACCTTGCCCTGGCCTTCGGTAATCAATCTTACTCTGGCTACTGAATCTTTACGCCTTCCTGTGGCGGCAATAATCTTTGTATCTGCTTGCATTTTATACCTCTATCTTTATTGGTTGTTGAGCCACTTGTTCATATTTTTCATCCGCATAAATTCTAAGCCCACGAATCATTCTCTTGGCTAACATGCTTTTTGGAAGCATTCCCCTCACCGCGCAATAAAGCAACCGGGAAGGATTTTTAGCCTGCAGGTCTTTCATGCTTATTTCTTTTATCCCTCCGGGATAACCGGAATAGCGGTCATACATTTTATTTTCCAGTTTATTTCCGGTAAGTTTTACGTGGCTGGCATTAATAACAACCACCCTGTCACCGCATAAAAAATTAGGGCTATAAGTTGCTTTTGTCTTGCCCTGCAGTATTTTTGCGATACGAGTAGAAAGCCTGCCTAAAACCTGGTCTTTGGCGTCAATTAAAACCCACTTACGCTCTACTTCATTGAAAAATTTAGTTTTCTTCACTTTTTATCCCTCCAATTGAGAATTTACTTTTATACCATATTTAGCTAAATTGTCAATAGTATTAATGAGGCAGTAACTTTTCAAGCCTTGGTGGCGCAGAAAAGTTGCTTAGCCGAATTAACCCCGCCGAGCGGCAAAAAATTATCGCAGACCCTCTGGGATTTTTGCCTTCAGGCAAAAATCCCGAGGACTTAGTCCCGGAAATTCCAAAGGAATTTCTCGGGGGAATTTTTTGACTCACCCTGCGAGGCGGGGTAATACAAAAATCGCTCATCCCGACTACTCTTTTTCTAGAAGTGAATTAGCTTCTGACAGGCTTAACTTTCCGTCATAAAGCGCCTTGCCGGAAATTACCCCCCAAATAAAAGGCAATTCCTCTTTAACTTTTTTAAGATCATCTATACCGGATACGCCTCCAGAAGCAATAAAATTCATGCTTTTAAATACGGAAAGTTCTTTTAAAGCTGTAAAATTTAACCCTTCTAATGTCCCATCTTTTGATATATCTGTATAAATTACCCACTTTATGCCTAAAGCGG
>JBAYMZ010000098.1:0-5815 GCA_041663385.1 Candidatus Omnitrophota bacterium | reverse complement strand
GGTATCAGTATTGTTGAGTCTGGATTTGACTATTCGTATGAGTTTAAATGATTTGACCAGCTTCCAATTACGCTATCTTTGGGTAGTGAATATGTTGGCATAGATGATAGCGTTATTCTTGATTTGCCTTCACATCTGACAGCGTTTACCGCCGGCTTTGAATTTATCTTGCCATTTTTTAATATTGATAAGACATATATTTCTATGGGGGCAGAGCCTTCTTTTTATAGTGATAATTGGAATTTTAAGCCTTCTTCATTCAGGATGCCTTTTAATAATTTTTTTATCTATACTTACAGCGATAAACTTACATTTATAGGTGGTGTCGCGGTTTTCCCTGATTTTAAAGAAAAAGTATTTCCTATATTTGGTTTTATATATAAACCAAACGAAAAATTAATTTTCAATATCACTTCAGAGAATCCGAGCATCGCTTATTCGCCGAATAAGAAATGGACTTTTTTTGGCGAAATAAGAACGCCCCTGGGAAGTGAATACGAAGTAAAACGGCAAAATAGAGATGGTGTAGTTTTAATGTATAATGACACGCGTATTGGAGTGGGCACAGCATATAATTTTAATAAATCCGTTTCTGCTAACCTGTCGGTAGGCGGTGCTTTTGGCCGTTATTTCAAATACCGGGATGAAGATGGCAAGGTAAGCATGAATAACGGGTTATACAGTAAGTTTTCCATTGACGTTGTCATCTAATATGAACAAGCATGATAAGTTGATCGATGCAGGCATGCGGGTGGCAGATTTAGGCATGTCTGAAGAAGATAAAACCTGGTCATGCTATAGCAGTGATAAGGTAGATATCGGCGAGGAGCTTGCGGATATAATAAGGGTGTTAAATAAAGAGCTGCCTTTAAAGCTTAAGTTGACCGCGCTTTCCATTGGTTCAAGCCATGAGCCGCAGTTTAGAATTCTTGAAACCGCATTTCGCGGCGGCCTTTACCTCCTTGATTTAGATAAACAGGCGCTCAATATAGTTAAAGAGCGCATAACACGCCAACATATCGGGCATGTAAACCTTATCCAAGGCGATTATAATAAAATTTTTCTAGACGATAAAAATTTAAAAAACTTTTTTCAAAGTAAGTTAAAAGGCAGGAGAATGAATCTTGTGATCCTGTATCACTCCTTATATTATAGCCCTGCTGCAAAATGGGGAATAGTTTTTGAAAATATCTACCGAAAAATTTTAGCATCCCATGGCGCGATGCATGCGGTGCTTATGGCTTCAAAAAGCAATAATCAAGATTCAACTGCCTGGCTGTATAATTATTTTGCCGGAAAGTTTTTCGGTGTGCGTAATAACCAGGATTTGTATAGTTTCAAGGCTCAACTTGAGAAATGTAAACTTTTTAAAAATACGAAAAAAGTAATCAGCACACGAAAAGTATTTTTTTACGTGGATAATTTTGCGAAATTTATGTCAGTCGTCTGGATGATTTTGCTTTATCCCAGCGTGCATAAATACAGCTTCAAACAACGGAAAGAAATTACCGAGTATGTCTACAGTAAATTTTGGCTAAAGAAAAAACCATTAGTTCAAGAACAAGATCATCTGATAATTTATAGAGGGATAAAGCAAAATCGATAGTTTAATGCAAAAAATGAGCACAAATATGAAAGAGTTGCATATTAAATTTATGAAAGAAGCCATTAAAGAAGCTAGTAAGGGCTTGCGAGAAGGTGGTATCCCTATTGGTTCGGTATTAGTCAAAGACGGAAAAGTTATCGGCCGCGGGCATAACCGGCGCGTGCAGAAAAAATCCGCGATTTTGCACGCTGAAATGGATTGCCTTGAGAATGCCGGAAGATTAAAAGCTAAAGATTATGCTAAATGTACTATTTATTCAACGTTATCTCCTTGTGATATGTGTACTGGCGCGATACTTCTTTATAAAATCCCTATTGTTGTTATCGGTGAAAATTCAACTTTTGAGGGCCCGGAAACCTATTCCAAAAACCGCGGTGTAAAAATTATTAATTTGCAGATGGACGAATGTAGGGAAATGATGAGCGATTTTATTAAGGCAAAACCGTTACTTTGGAATGAAGATATAGGAAAATAAGAATATATGTGCGGATCCATCCGTTTTTATAAAAAATATTAATATGGAAGGCCAAGCGGATAAAAAATTTGAAGTTAAATTCGTTGAAGGCAACGAGTTGCTTGATGAGATAAAATATTTAAGGGGCCAGGCTTTTTTTGCAAAACGCGCCAAAGAAGAGGATGAGTTTGACGCGTATTCAAAGCATCTTGCGGTTATAGATAAAGATATAAATAAAATAATCGGAAGCTACCGGCTCCTGCTTGGCTCAGCCGCTAAAACGCATAATGGTTTTTATTCGGAAACAGAATTTGATTTAAGTAAGATTAAAAAAAACTGCAAAGGTGAGCTTCTTGAAATGAGCCGGGCGTGTGTGCTTGATTCCTACCGTAAATATCCGATAATAAAATTTATCTGGAAAGAAATAATTTCTTTCGTGGAAAAGAAAGAGATAAAATACATTTTCGGCTGTCCGAGCATTGAAGCGCCGCAGCAGGCGCATATCGGAGAAATTATGGAGTTTTTTAAGAAAAATTGTTTTGCGGACGAAAAATATCGGGCTTACCCGGTTAAAGGTAAAGAGTATAAATTTGAGCCTGCCAATTGCCCTGATCCAAAAGCAATTTACCGGACATTACCATCGCTTGTCAGGGGGTATTTAAAGATGGGAGCGCTTGTTTGCTCGGAACCTGCCTGGGACAATCACTTTAGGACTGTAGATTTTTTTATGATGCTTGAAGTAGAAAAGTTTAGCACATATAAAGAAAAATTTTCATGATAAAAGGATTAAAGGCGATCCTGCTTTTTGTTTTTATCCTTGCGTTTATTTTTGCGTGTATCTTACTGCAATGCCTGTTTGTTTTTTTTAGAAAAAAAAGAGTTTACTATATTTCCCAGGCCATCCATGTTTTTAGCCTAATTGCCGTTTCAATTATGGGAATAAAAATAAAAATAAAGGGGTTTTCCGGATTACAAAATAAAAAAGGAATGTTTTTGGTAACAAATCACATGAGTTATGTTGATGGCCTGGTGGCAGCGAAGATTTTTCCGCTTGTTTTTATTGCCAGAGGCGACTTGGAAAAATGGCCTTTATTCGGTATTTTTAGCCGGGTTTCGGAAACAGTATTTGTAAACCGGACAAGCTATGAAAATCTTTATAAAGAAATCAAAAATATAAGTTCATTATTAAAAGATGGCGTAAATGTTATTTTATTTCCTCAAGGCACAACTACTTCCTCAATGGGGAGTGTTTCCTTCAGATCTTCATTGTTCGAGGCGCCGATAATTTCATCCAGCGATATAGTTCCGTTTACAATAAAATATAAAAAAATAAACGGCAAATGCATTAGCGAAGAAAATAAAGATTTTGTTTACTGGTATGGTGATATGGAATTTATGCCGCATTTGTTTAAGTTTTTAAGTTTGAAAAACATTGAAGTTGAAATAGAAATGTTAAAGCCTATTGAAAATTCTTCGCAGAATAATCGAAAATTGCTAAGTATTCTTTCCCAGGAAGCTATAAATGCGAATTTGAACAGCTAAAACACCCCGCGAGGCGGGGCAAAGTCTCAACGCATTCCTGAAAAATGTCGAAGAGATTTTTCAGGTATATAGATGCGGTGGGATTAATCCCCTTCGGGCCCCCTGTGGGGATAACTCGACTAGATACTTTTTCTGCGCTTTGCTTGAAAAAGTATAGTTTCGTTAGATAATTCAACTAAGCTTTTTTACTGTTGCAAAAAAGACAAGTTTCATTATTCGCGCTATTATTTTTCCTTCGCCACTACTGGCTCGGAAAAATAATGCGCTCATTAAGGAGGTAACATGTCCGAACTAAGATGTAACCTTATTTCCCGTGAATGGGTAATTATTGCAACCGAAAGAGCAAAGCGTCCGCATGATTTTGTAAAAGCAAAGCCCAAAGGAGAAGCGCTTCCTGAATATAAAAGTGATTGTCCTTTTTGTCCGGGAAATGAAAAATTGACGCCATCGGAATCATTCGTTTTGAAGGGGGATAATTCCTGGAAAGTACGGGTGGTTACTAACAAATTCGGTGCATTGTCTCAAGGCACGCCGCTTTCGCGTAAAGTCGAAGGACTTTACAGTTCTATGAGCGGTTTTGGCATAGCGGAAGTAATTATAGAACACCCCAAACATAATACTTGCATGGCATTAATGGATATTAAAGCGGTAGAGGATATTATCAGGGTATATAAAATACGCTATACCGAGATTGAAAAAATTAAAGGTGTACAAAGTATTATTATTTTTAAAAATCACGGGCCAAGTGCTGGGACTTCCCTTGAGCACCCGCATTCGCAGCTGATCGCGACCCCGATAGTGCCTCCGCAGTCAAGAAATAGAATACAGCAGGCGGTAAACTTTTTTGATTTAACCGGGCAATGCCTTTTTTGCCGGACGCTTCAGGACGAAATAAAAGCAAAAGAAAGAATAATCGTTGAAACCGAAAATTTTGTTTCTTTTATGCCTTATGCGGCATTATCGCCTTTCCATATCTGGATTTTTCCTAAAAGGCACAGCCCTTCTTTTACCGATATTAATGAAGCGGAAATCGTAGATTTTGCAAAAATCCTAAAAGAAACTATCAGCCGGCTCTATTATGGGCTTGATAATCCCGACTATAACTATTCTATCCGTTCTATGCCGGTAGCCGAAAAAGGGACAGAATATTGTCATTGGTATTTAAGTATAATTCCGCGTGTCAGCCAGCCTGCCGGATTTGAATTAGGTTCGGGAATGTTTATAAATACCGCCCTCCCAGAAGAAAGCGCTAAATTCTTAAGAGAAATTAAACCCATCTAATATTATTTGATTCATAGTAGGGAACGGTTTTAAACCGTTCCCTACTATGAATCAAACCATTCCTTCTATGATGTGTATGCGTTTGGCATATAATTATATGCATTATGAATATGAAGTTTACATCTGAAGGATAATGTTTAATAGTAGAGCAGGGGAGTTTTAGAAAAAAAGGTTATTGTGTGAAAAGTTCTTTTTCTTGAGCGGATATCTCGCCATCATAAAGCCAAATAGAAACATTAAGGCGTTCATCAGTGATTCTGATAATTTTTGCGCTTTTTGTGATGGTTTGGCCTTTGGCGAAATCTTTTACACTGCTTAAATCATTGGATAAAAATAATACCTGGTAAGGGGTGTTATTGGGTGTTTTTTGTTCCTCAGTTACTATCCGGTAATATTTTTTAACCATGTCTTTTTTCTCGTTAAAAAAATTATATTCTTCCACATTAGCTACGATTCCGCTTGCTGAAATTTCATTTCCGAAATATTGGGCTTGAATGTCCTGGCGTTTGAGGTCTGTGGCTTGCTTGAATTGGTCGACTAAATCATTAATCGTTTCGGCATAGGAAAAAGTAGAGAGGCTGCCTAACAGTATTAATCCGATAAAAAAACTTTTTAATATATTTTTCATCTATCCTCCTTAAGTTTATAAATATTAGCGATATTAATATAATAATATGCGAAAGTGCTTATGTAAAGCGAAATAGCATGCTTAACCCTAAATAAACTTTCAAGTCAGCGGGTTCTGTCTTGCCCTGTTTCTCGCAGGGACT
Organism: Candidatus Omnitrophota bacterium; assembly: GCA_041663385.1. Classification (GTDB taxonomy): domain Bacteria; phylum Omnitrophota; class Gorgyraeia; order Duberdicusellales; family 4484-171; genus JAJYOP01. Next base: position 162 of record JBAYMZ010000098.1, on the reverse strand, counting down.
CAATTTTGCCAGCGGGTCCTGGCTTGGTCTGTTTCTCACAGGAGCGCATGATTTTCCCCAGCGGGGAAAATCATGCTCGGCTGCTCGGCCTCGCTCTTGCCGGCTATTTCATAGCCGGCAAACCATGCCCGCTCGGCCTGCGCTACGTCCTGTTCGAAACAG
>JBAYMZ010000097.1:0-5871 GCA_041663385.1 Candidatus Omnitrophota bacterium | reverse complement strand
TTCCTTGCGCTGATGAATTACGCGGCAAAGTTATACCTACAGTTTGGAATATTTCTTGCATATAGCTTGAACAGTCCTGTTCGCCGCCGGTTCCGCCCCACCCATAAGGAGCGTTAAAAAGCTTAAATGCCTGTTCAATAATATTTCTTGGAGTGTAAGATAGATAACCTATATTCGCATTTTCTTTTTTTATATAAGCTTTGCGCATAAAAAATTTATTGTCTTCGGTTTTCGCCGGAATAAGAATTTCGAAAACTTTTGGATTAGCGGTTTCATTAAAAATAAATTTCGCGCCCATTCGGACATAGTCATAATATTTAGTTAAACTCTCATCAAGAAAAATATCCGCTTTAGCCGAAATAACCACTACAAAATTTTTCTTAGTTAACACGTCTTTAAATTCTTGTGCCTCGCAATATACAATTTTTTCTTTTTCAAGCCAGCCGCTGCTTGACAAGCTTTCTGCATACACCCAAAACCCGTCTTTAGTTTCATGCAAAATAATGAGCGGGGTACCCGCGTCTAAAGAGCTATTCTGCAATTCATCAAATTCCAAATCTCCCACTGAAATATTAAGCGAAGCGTTCACCGGCAGAAGCCTTTGATCCGCGTAATGAAGAAGAAAACCGTAACGGGCATCTATCTTTTCGCCGAGAATTGACAAATTCATGTTTGGTTCGATTAAATTGTAGAAATTTTTATCCGCTAATTTTCCGTTTCGAACATAAAGTTTTCTTTTAGAAAAACTATTGAACTCTTTGGCTAAATCATTTTTTAACTTTTTTCCGTTATATTGTGGGGATTCATTCAAGGGATTAATGATGAAATTTAATTCCTTCTCAATTTTTGCGTTAAACAATGCCACGCCTGATTCATCAAGAATAAGTTTATCCGGATAGGGATGCTGTTTTATCCAAAAACCCGGTGATTTCATCTCTCTTATTGTGTTAGGAATACTTATGGGAACGCTTGAGGCAGGTTTTAACGGGACAGTCGCGCAACCGGCCAGCGTTAAACAAAAAATTAATGTGAATAAAGAAGTTTTTTTCATCATGCGAATAAATGGCATAATTGTCCGGTTATAATACCTAAATATGTCCCTACGATATTCCCTAATACCGCAAGTAACAGCCCAATACTGGCAAGCCCTGGTTCATAAATTGCCGCGACAATCGGCGCTGAAGCCACTCCTCCGATATTTGCCTGGCTTGCCACAGCTAACAAAAACATCGGCGCGCGGATTAACCTTGCCACCAAAAGCAGTATACCAGCATGTAAAATAACTATCAAGAAGCCTGAAGCAATAAGAATTGCGGTCGCGTTAATCTGCGAAATGTTTGACCGCGCGCCAATCGAGGTTAAAACAAAATATAAAACAAAGTATCCGATTTTTTCTGAACCATAATTCTCAAGTTTTTTTACCGGGGTTAAAGAAAGCGCGATGCCTAAAATCGAAACAATGATGATTGCCCAGGTGTAGCTTGTAATTATACTTTTTATCGCCGGTAACCTGTTTGCTGTATAAATTGAAAAAATACAGGCAAAAACCGCAACAATAATAATCAGCCCAATTTTTTGCAGGCTAAACTTTTTATTTTCGCGCTGGTTAATAGACGAAGCACGGCGGGTTAACATATCAATAATTTCTCTATTTGAACGGTTCCACTTATCATATAGAGGCTGTAACGTGACCATTGCCACAAGTATGCCCATCCAAGCATAGGGGACTATCGTATCGACGATAACCATTGGCGTAAAAACCGCGTCCGGCGTGCCAAGCGCTTCTTTAACCGCGATCATATTCGCACTGCCGCCTATCCATGAACCTGACAAAGCGCCAAAACCCGCCCACATATCCGAACCAACCCACTGCTTCACAAAAGCAAATACCAGCGGCGTGGCAATCATAATACCAAGGCTTCCGGCAAACATCATGATCAAAGCTTGTTTTTCCAGTTTTAAAATAGATTTGATATCTGAACTGAGCAATAAAAGCACCAGCGCGGCAGGAAGCAAAAGATAGGAAATCGCCTGATAAATCTGGTTTTTAGAATCAATCAAGCCAAAAGTTGACGCCAGCATCGGCAGAAAATAGATCCAGAAAACCGCCGGGATAAATTTGAAATATTTTTTAAATTTCGGGTGGCTTGAAATCGAAATAACCAAGGTTTCAATTGCCAAAAGAAAAATGATGATGACAAACGGAGTTTTTATCATTTGGGAACTATGCCTATGCCGGCTTTGACTTTTGATAAATCATAAATTCCGCGGGAACTTAAATAAGGATTCTTTGTTCCTTCTTTTAGAAAAAATGGCGTATCAAGATCAATATATTGGAAACCACCAAGGCCAGCGGCTAGATGTGCCGAAGCAGTCATCGCCAAAGAGCTTTCAAGCATCCCGCCAATCATTAAACCAAATCCGGATTTTTTTGCAAGCAGGGCGATTTCCCTGCCCTGGATAAAGCCTGATTTCATAATTTTAATGTTTATCGCGGAAACCGCTTTTTCTTTTATTGCTTTTTTACAATCCGCAAATGTACGCACACTTTCATCAGCGCAAACCAGCACCTTAGAAAGTTTGGTAATTTTTTTTAAACCTTCCCAATCATCTTTTTTAACCGGCTGCTCCAATAAATCAGGAATTATTTTTGCTTTTTTAAGTAAAGCCAGGAAACGTAATGTTTCCTCCGCGGTATAACCCTGATTTCCATCAAGATAAATCTTTGAACCCCTGGTATTTTTCTTCACCGCGCATACTCTTTTAAAATCCGCGTCCATATCTTTGCCAACTTTTATTTTAAAGGCGCGAAAACCCTGCTGATAAAAACGCTTTGTTGCTTCTTCTGTTTCGCTTAAAGTAGAAATCACAATAGTAATATCTGTTTGCAGTTTTCTGCAGGAATTTCCAAAAAATTTCCATAGAGGAATTTTATTTGTTTTCGTCAGCGCGTCTAAAACCGCCATTTCTATCGCAGCAACTGCACTTTTATTACGCGGCAGGCGGAGGTTAACTTCTTTGGAAATGCTCAAATAATCTGAAACGCTTTCCCCAATTAAATTATTTCCGGCAATTTTTAAATTTTTTGTTGTTTCATCGGTTGTTTCTCCGGTAATATGCGTGGCAATTCCGGCCTCACCAAAGCCTTGGATGTTTTTTCCGATTTTTAGCGTAAATAAAATATTTTCTAAATTTTTATGCTCGCCTAGGCTGGTACGAAAAGGACAAATAAGTTCTTTTTTAAAAATGCTTACTGAAAAATCCAGAATGTTTGAATTTTTTTTATCCATGATAAAAAGCGGGTAAGAAGCAGAAAATAATACTAATATTTAACGATACCGTAGCAGCACTCTAGATGTGATTAAATTGTATTATTCCCCAATTACTATGAAATGAACTGGGCAGGCATAATCACTTATAACATCTACTGAATTGTTAGAACCGGAAACTAATCTGGTGCCAACCCCCTCTGTTTCATCTTTTTCCATGGAAGCTACAACACTATATATGCTGGTAAAAGGGGTGTTAGACCAACTTACTCTGAACCATTTATCGTCATAACTAGTAGGTATAACCACCGTGCCGGTAAGAATTTTGAGCTTGCCCTTTTGCGTTGCTACGCCACCAGCACATGTGAGTGATGCGCTTGAACAACCGCTACCCGGTAAAGTATAAACATCTGGCCCAACGCCTGATGCCCAATTCACCGCTCCGGAACCATCTGTTACCAATGTCTGATTGGCTGTTCCGTCGGTGGATGGTAAAGTATAAGCGCCTATGCGCAAGTTCCCCACTACATCTAATTTTGCTTGTGGGGTCATCGTCCCAATGCCCACATCGCCATGTAGCCCTAAAGCAGCAGTGCCATCATGGAAAAGCAATAGTTGGTTTTTGGTCACACTGGCATCCCGCAAGATAATACCAAGCATACTATCCATATATGTCGCAGGACCCGGGGCAAAGCTCCAATTGCCTATATACATATTAGCACTAGATGAACCGTGCATTAAATCAACTTCCGCTCCTCCAAGATGAGTGGCATCATTTGGTTGAGTTTGTACTACTTTTAATCGATTTCTATACTTACCGTCTGCCTCTAAAACAGAGCCGTGCACTTCTAATGGTTGTCCAACCGCTGCATTCTGTGGAACCGTAGTGCCAATTAGCATCTTATCTTCTACTACCAGGTCGGTGTCGTCAGGAATTTGATTAGCCCCGCAACCAAGACCCCAGCAATGAGTAGAATCAAAATAATTTTCTCCGATAAGCATTCTTTGGACTCTTAGTTCCCGGTATACACCGTTTGGGGATGGGTAATAAGTCGATATGGTAATGGTTTCTTCAGCTTGAGAAAATACAGCAAAGCTTGAGACAAAAAATATAAAAAAAACAGTAGTGATATTTTTCTTCATGTTGTAGCCCCCCCCTCTATGAAAATACTAAATAGAAGCAAGCAATTCTTATTTAATAATACAGTTTAATAGGGCATGATTCAAGTATATTTTAAAATTATCCGCCGCTTCCTGGTTAGTGGGTTAGATTTTATTTAATAAAACAAGCGTTTCGTTTGCCGTGTAGCCTTGATGGGCATCAAGATAAATTTTTGCAATATTATTATGGCTTTTTGTAAGCGGTTATATTGCAGTAAGTGTGAGGCAGAGAATGCTCCGGCGGTTTGGAAAATACTAATTAACTTACATTAAATAATCTATTCTCCGACTACAATGAAATGTACTTTCCCGGAAGCAACGTCGTTTATAACCGAGATAGAATTATTAGAACCGGCAACTAGCCTGCAGCCAACTTCATTTGTTCCGGCGGATCCAGTTTTTTCTACCGTAGCCACAGCATTATGTATCGTAGTAAAAGGAGTGTTAGACCAGGTTATCGTGGTCCAAACATAAGCGTTGGGCATAGACACTGTTCCAGTTAGAATTTTGAGCTTACCTCCTTTTGTAGCTGTGGCAGAACAAGAGCTGCCAGAGCAGCTGATGCTTGGTAATGTATAAGCATCCGGCCCGGCACCCGATGCCCAATTTACCGTTCCGGAGCCATTTGTTACTAATGTCTGGTTAGCTGTTCCGTCGGTGGATGGTAAAGTATAAGCGCCTATCTTTACATTTCCCGCTACATCTAATCTTGCTTGCGGTGTCGCCGTTCCAATGCCTACTTTAGGGTAGTTCGCGCCAGTGCCATCTATATCGATTGTCGCCAAAGATGTATCGCCATTTTTATAGAGGACTATTGAATTTACGAATTCAAATACTCCATCATTTTTTTGATGCTTAAGGGTGAGCTCAAGTTGATTTTCTTTGAGAGTTTTCGCAGCATCATCACCCCAATTTCTTATAAAGAGGCCACCGGCAGCCCAGAAATTATCGGGATCCGGATTCCAGAATTCCAGTTCTGCCCCGCCTTTAGCAGTCACAGCACCAGAAGCACTGGAAGCTGTCTGACGTACACGTAGCCTGTTTCTATATATATTATCGCTCTCAAGAATACCGCCATCTACTTGAAGGGTAGTGCCAGGATTTGCTGTTCCAATACCTACACGGCCCTCTACTATCAAATCAGCTTCATTCTCTATCTGATTTGTACAAGTAGCTGGTGGCCAGCAATAATCAGAACCGAAATAAGCATCTCCTATGGCCATTCTCCTGGTTTTTAATTCTCCGTATATACCATGCGGTGAAGGGTAATAGGTGGCTATGGTAAGGGTTTGGGTGTTTTGAGAAAATGCGGTAAAACTTGGAATAAAAACCATAAAAAAAACCATAGCAATAATTTTTTTCATAATATCCTCCTTTTGTAAAATGGCTTACAAAAACAATCGAACCATGATAAATAAAGAATACACCTTAATAAGGTATA
>JBAYMZ010000096.1:0-5877 GCA_041663385.1 Candidatus Omnitrophota bacterium | reverse complement strand
CGGTTAATTCAAAAATCGCGCCATCAACTCTTACGCGTGAAAACCCTTCCTTAAGCAGCCGGTTAAAAAGAGAAACGTATTCTCCTTTTTTGCCGCGCACAACCGGAGAAAGTATATACGCGCGGTTACCTGACGGGAAAGACAAAACCTGCTCGATAATTTCCTGAGAGGTTTGGCGGGTAATCGGCCTTGAGCATTTATGGCAATATGGTTTTCCGATGCGGGAAAAAAGAAGCCTGAGGTAATCGTAGACTTCGGTCTGAGTGGCAACTATGGAGCGCGGTGAACCGCCGGCAGTCCTCTGCTCTATGGCGATAGCCGGAGAAAGCCCTTCAATGTGCTCAACTTCGGGTTTATGTAGCTGCTCTAAAAATTGGCGGGCATAACTCGATAAACTCTCAACGTAACGGCGCTGGCCTTCGGCGTAAATTGTATCGAACGCCAACGAAGACTTCCCTGACCCGGAAAGCCCAGTTATGCAAATAAGCTTATTTTTAGGCAGCTTTAAATTTAGATTTTTTAAATTGTGCTCTTTAGCACCTTTGATAATTATATAGTCATTCATGATATAGATAGCAGATAACAGATGGCAGTTATGCAGATAAAATTTATCTGCTATCACCTATCTGCCATCTGTTATCCATTTTTATTTTGTCTATTATATAACTAACTGCTGATTTTGAAAGAAGAAAATACTTCTTAATAAAACTGATAATTTTTCGCTTATTTAAGGCATTCTTTAAGCCAAAAAAAGAATTCTTCGCTAAACGCAATTTTTCCCCGGGAGCACAATGGAAAGGGACGATAAAAACCGCCTAAAATGCGGAACTCGCCCTATATAACTACAGTATTAAGGTAATAGCTCAAACACCCGCATTTTTAAACGGCGGTTTTTATCTAAAAATTGCTATACCGCTCATAATTCTTTTTTGTCTTTCTTGATAGAGTTTAGATTTTGCCAGCGGGTGGATTGGCCTGTTTCGAACAGGACGTAACGCAGGCCGAGCGGGCATGGTTTGCCGGATTTTGAAAAAATCCGGCAAGAGCGAGGCCGAGTAGCCGAGCATGATTTTCCCCGCTGGGGAAAATCATGCGTTCCTGTAAGAAGCAGGCCAAACCAGGACCCGCTGGCAAAATTTAGCCAAGATTCTTATGGTTTTTATGGTAAAATAGCGACACTCGCTAAAGACACGTTCGAAAAGCGATCTGCATATATTAAATGTTATAAAAAAGATAAATGAACAATTGGAATATACCTAAATGGCTTGAAAAGGAAGTTATAGAAAGAGATAAAATCTGCGTCTATTGTGGTGTTAAATTCGGATCGTCAAAGCAATTTAGAAAAAATAAAGCCTCTTGGGAACATATAATCAACGATTCAAAAATCATAACTAAGGAAAATATTGCCCGCTGCTGCGTTGCCTGCAATGCCAGCAAAGGCATCAGGAAATTATCAGAGTGGATAAATTCTAAATATTGTATAGAAAAAAATATAAACAAAAATACTGTATCAAAAATAATTAAAAAAGCGTTGGATAAAAACTTATAATAGTCTATTATCAATAAAATTTAAGAAAGCCATTTAGCCGATCCGGCGCAATCAGCTGCCGATTTTAAAGGAAGAGAAAAGCTTCTTTAGAAGATACTGCGTAGATAAAACCGCTAAAGCGCTGGTTTTGGGGTTGGTTTTTGAGGGAACGTTTTCCACGGTAATACTGACCTTAGACTCTTCTGTATCTATCTCTATCCGATGAATATTACGCTCCACATGCGGATCAGCCTTAATGCAGACTTCAACCAAGGGCTTACCATTTTTCGTGCCAAACTTTTTGCCGGAAAAAGATGAGGCTAAAAATAAAATAGCTGCAACATTAATATTTTGCGGAAAGTATTTGATCGCTTCTTTTACTGTGCCCTTAAAGACTATCTTTTCTTCTTTAAGATTTTCCAAACTGATTTTATGTTCAACCAAATAGCGCGCACCAATAAGCCCCTTGGGAGGCTTTGATGTCGTAAGAGAAATTTTTTTGATTTCGCCTAAACTTAACGCGCCTAAACCATCAACCCCACAGATTGCTCCGGATGGAACATATACATTAATACCTTTTTTCTTGGCTTTTTCTAAAAGTGATGCATCCTCAACCAACGCGCCAACACTTAAAATAAGTACATCTGTATTATAGATTAAGGCTTTTTCTATCACATATTTCGCGGCTTCAACAGAAGCAGTTTCAATAACCAAATCCACGCTTTTAATAAGAGCATCTGCCGCAACTATTCTTGGGGCACAGGTAAGAGCCTCAGCAAGAAGCTCGGCTTTTTCCGCATCCTTATCAGCAAGACCCCAAAGAATAACATTATTACTTAGCTGTTTTTCGATAAAAAGCGCGACCTCTCTGCCAATAGCGCCGCAACCGACTATGCCAATCTTAGTTTTAACTTTCATATCTCTCCTCTGAATAGTAGTTTGTAGTTGGTAATTTGTAGTTTGTTAAAAAACGAAAAGTTTTAATCTAACCAACTACTAACTACTTTTTCAAACTTTTAAAACAATATTATCAATCAACCGCGTTTTTCCCAAATAAACTGCAATCGCAATAACAACCCTGCTGCTTAATTTAACTCCGGGCTCAAGAGTCTCTGCATCAACAATTTCGACATAATCTATCTTTACACTTTTTTTCTGACAAATATGCTTTTTTATATCATTTTTTATATTTTCGCAGCTTCTTTCACCTTTCAAGATAAGCTTTTTTGCTAAATTCAAAGATTGCGATATCGCAAGAGCGTCTTGCCTTTCTGAACCACTTAAATATTTGTTTCGCGAACTCATTGCTAAGCCATCATTTTCTCGTATGGTCGGCTCGAGCTTAACTATTAAAGGCAAATTCAAATTTTTTACCATTTTTTCAATAATTTTTGCCTGCTGAAAATCTTTTTGCCCGAAATATGCTACATCCGGAGTTATAATATTAAGCAGCTTGGCTACAACCGTACAAACACCGCGAAAATGCCCGGGCCGTGATTTGCCGCAAAGAAACCTGCTTAAATTTTCTTCCGTTACATAAACAGAAAAATCCTCCGGATACATTTCTTTAACCGAAGGACAAAATACCAAATCTACATTTTCTTTTTCTAAAAGTAATTTATCATTTTGAAAAGTCCTTGGGTATTTTCTATAATCTTCCTTTGGCCCAAACTGCGTGGGATTTACAAAAATACTCACCACGACAAAATCACAATCTTTTTTCGCTTTTTTTACCAGCGAAAGATGCCCCTTATGCAGCGCGCCCATAGTCGGCACAAAACCAATGGTTTTACTCTTTAGCTTTGCTTCGTGAATGACTTTTCTTGCCTGTTTGATGGTTTTTGCTATTAACATAGGTTTTTTTATTTATGTTACGAAGGTTACGGATGTTACGGGATGTTACGGGAAGTTACGAAAGTTACACTTAAATCACTTCATTCATTGTAACCTTCGTAACATGCGTAACTTTCGTGACATTCGTAACCTTACTTTCCAAATCGCTTCAAGATATCCGGCTCGATCTCTAAAAGCGGCTTCATCACAAAATCACGGTCAAACATTCTTGGATGAGGAATCTTCAATCCAACTTCATTTATTTCCTCATTACCATATAAAAGAATATCGAGGTCTATCGTGCGTGGGCCGTTTCTCACTGTCCGCACGCGGCCAAGCGTCCGTTCTATGCCTTGCAACACAAGAAGCAATTTAACCGCGGCTAAACCGGTTTTTATTTTAAGGACACCGTTTAAATAATCACCCTGGACAGGCCCACCGGAAGGTTTAGTTTCAATAATCGAGGATATTTTTACTATTTCAATACGAGGGTCTTCTTTCAAAAACTCTATAGCTTTATTTATATTTTCTAACCGGTTGCCCAGATTAGAACCTATACCTATGTATACATCCATAATATAGAAAATTATGTAAAATAATTATGACGGATGTAAACGGATTGTTACGGATTCAACGGATGGATTTATCCGCGACATCCGTAGCCATCCGTTTACATCCGTCCTTAAAAAACTACAATAAACCAAGTGCTTCTTTAATAATGTCTTTTTCGGCAGTAAGCGCGAAGCGGATAAAGCCTTCTCCGTATTTACCGAAACCTAAACCGGGCGTTACCACAATTCGTTTCTCCTCCAAAAGATGTTTACAGAAATCAATTGACGACTTGGACTTACGGGGAAGCTTTGCCCAGACATAAAAAGTGGAATCAGCATAAATCTGGCTGAAAAGTTTTCCTTTTATATTTTGGATAAAAAAATCCCTTCTTTCCTTAAAAATCTTGCGGATATTATCCGCGTAGTTATCTTCTTTTAAAAGTGCGGATGCCGCGGCATCCTGAATCGCGCCAAAAATTCCGGAATCAAAATTTGTTTTTACCTTAAGGAGGCCCTTGATAAGATTTTCATTACCCGCGGCCCAGCCAACCCTAAAACCAGTCATACAAAACGTTTTTGAAAGCGAATGGAATTCAACGGCAATTTCCCGCGCGCCTTCTATTTCTAGAATGCTGTGGGGTTTATCATCAAAATAAACTTCGGAATACGCATTGTCATAAGCCAGGATGATTCCGTATTGAGAACAAAAAGCTACAAGCTTTTTAAGAAAATCCACAGGCGCAAACACACTTGTCGGATTATTCGGATAATTTACGTACATAATCTTTGCTTTATTCCGTATGCTAAGCGGAATTCTCTCTAAATCAGGAAGAAAATTGTTCTTCTCTAAAAGCGGCATCTCATAAAGCTTTGCTCCGGAAAATACCGCTGCTCCTCTATAGCCCGGGTATCCAGGGCTTGGTATCAACATGTAATCACCCTTGTTCACAAAAGCCAGAGGAAAATGAACCAAGCCCTCTTTTGAGCCAATTAAGGGAAGAATTTCCTTATCAGCGTCAAGAGCGACATTGAATCTTTTTAATGACCAGTCTTTGATCGCCGAACGAAAATTAAGCTTACCCTGGTCAAGGGCATATTTTTGATTGTCTTTACGCTTAGCTGCTTCATAAAGCGCGTCTACAACACCAGTTGGCGCCGGCACATCCGGGTCGCCGATACTCAAATCAATAAAGCGTATGCCCTTATCACGTAATTCCTTCTTTTGGCGATCGATTTCCGCGAATAAATACGGCGGTAAGGAATTTAATTTTTTAGAGAAATCAAAGTTTTTCATAGTTATTTCTTTTTGGAATTACTAAATAATATTTCATCCATTGTGTATAAACCGCTTTTTTTACCTTTAACCCAGCCAGCCGCAAGCAATGCCCCTTTCACAAAAATATCGCGCGTTTTAGCAGAATGGAACAATTCGATTTTATCCACCTCACTTTCAAAAACTATTTTATGGTCACCGACGATTTCACCCTCTCTTATTGCTTTTACTTCTTCTGTCTTTAGGCCAAATCCCTCTTCATTTATAATTTGCACAATTTTCTTAGCGGTTCCCGAAGGAGCATCCTTTTTGTGGATATGATGCGCTTCTTGGACATAAACTTTGTATCCCGAGAGCGTCTTTGCCGCCATTTGCGCCAATCTAAATAACAAATTAACTCCGATGCTCATATTAGGAGAAAAGACTATGGGTATTTTTTTCGCCGCAGCCTTAATTTGTGCCTGTTCGGATTCGCTTAAGCCGGTTGTTCCAATAACGGCTGATTTTTTAAATTTAACCAGAAATTTAAGGTTTTCAAGCGTCGCCACAATAGCAGAAAAATCAATCAAACAATCGCAATTTTTTATAGTATCACGATTATCGGTAACTTCGACCCCGTCAATTACTTTACCGATATTGGGATGATTTTTGCCTTCCAATCCGACAACAACTTTAAAATTTTTGTCTTCTTT
>JBAYMZ010000095.1:0-5907 GCA_041663385.1 Candidatus Omnitrophota bacterium | reverse complement strand
TGTGTCGGAGTTATTGGCCTAAAAGTTTTAATACCCATGGTTTCTTGAGCCCCTTTCGTGGGGCGACGTCCCTGTAAGGGATTAAGTTAATTTAATTTCTGATCCTTCCTTTAAGGTTACTATTGCTTTTTTGTAGTCACTGGTTTTCCCAGGCTGATTTGCCCGTACCCGTTTAATCTTGCCTTTCATGACTATAGTATTTATTTTAGAAACTTTTACTTTATATACCTTTTCAACCGCCTTCTTAATTTCTATAGAGTTGGCATTTTTGTCAACGATAAAAACATATTTACGGTTCGCGGCATCTTTAGTCGCTTTTTCCGTAATCAGCGCTGACTTTAAAACTGTAAAAACTGTATTTACTTCAGCCATTTTTTTATTTTCCCCTGAATCTCTTCAAAAGCGCTCTTTGTAAAAATTATCCGTTTGCAATCAAGAGCTTCATAAGTATTTAAATTCTTAACTATTCCTACGTTAACCTTGGGTAAATTACGGGATGAAAGCTTTAAATTTTCATCTACGGCCTGCACAATAAATCTCACCCGTAAATCATCGATTTTTAATTTGTTTACTATATTCGAAAAATCTTTAGTTTTATTTGAGGAAATTTTCAGATCATCTAAAACAACTATTTCTTTATCGTTTAATTTTGAATTTAAAGCGCTCTTTAGCGCCATAATTTTCATGCGTTGAGGAAAATCTTTGCGAAAAGAATGCGGTTTAGGGCCGAAAGTAATTCCACCCTTACGCCACAAAGGTGAACGCGTAGAACCTACTCGCGCACGGCCGGTTCCTTTTTGGCGCCATGGTTTTCTGCCTCCGCCGGAAACTTCGCCTCGTGTTTTAGTACAAGCTAAGCCATGCCTTTGATTAGCAAGATAAATAACCACTGCCTGATGCATAAGATCGTGCTTAACCTTGCCATCAAAAACTGACGAGTCTAAATCCATTTTGTCGACTTCTTTCCCTAGAGTATTTACTACACTTATATTCATTTTAAACCTTTGCTACTGAAACCACAGAACCACGCGCTCCGGGCACAGATCCTTGTATAAAAAGAAGATTTTTTTCTTTATCGATTTTTACTATCTTTAAATTTTTAACAACTCTCCAATCAACACCCATATGTCCGGGCATGTGATGGCCCCTAACTACACGTCCGGGATCAGTGTTCGCGCCGTTTGACCCAATACGCCTATGTGTCATAGAACCATGCCCACCAGGGCCGCCATGCCAACCATGGCGCTTGATACCACCGGCAAAACCTCTTCCCTTTGTAGTTCCATGAATAGTAACAATATCTCCTTCTTTAAACAGCTCAACACCAACTTCTCTCTTTAGTTCTTGAGCCTTCGGAGCTTCCTTTATCTCTTGATTTTCAACATTTGTGCTTTCAGTCCCTTCAGCTGGTTTTACTGCTTCAGGAGCCACAACTGGCGCAGCCTCTGGAAAAGCTGAACCGTCAAATTGCACTTCACGTATCAACTTATAAGGGCTCACTCCAAGCTTTTTAAAATAACCAAGAAGTGGCTTCTTCGCATGATTCAGCCTGTTTTCCGGCCATTTAAAACAACCAATCCTTGCTCTTTTTTTGGTCGGATATATAATCTCTTCAAGTACGCAGACCGGTTCCACCTCGACGAGAGTAACGCCCAAAAAGGAGCCATCCTTATCGAAAACCTGTGTCATCCCTATTTTTTTGCCAAAAATTTCCCGTATCATATTTAAACCATTTTAGTTTTTTTACAGATCGCGCAATTAGCCAAAATTCAGACAAGAATTTTGAAGCAGACCAGTGCAGACAAAAATCTGTCATCCATGCGCTAACCCCGAATATTCGTATTTTAAGCCAAACGGCTTAACTCGGGCCACCTGTGATTTTCACCGCTCATATCGAGCGGTACCCGCCTAGATATCTTATTACGGTTGCGGGCAAATATATACTAACCTTCTTGTTTTATCTCTACGTTAACACCGGCGGGAAGATTTAACTTCCTTAAAGCATCAATTGTTTTTGGTGTAGGCTCATTCAAATCAATTATTCGCTTATGAATTGCCATCTGAAATTGTTCCCTGGATTTCTTATCAATGTTGGTCGAACGATTAACTGTATAAATCTTCTTATGAGTTGGAAGCGGTATCGGGCCATTAACTTTTGCACCCGTACGCAAAGCCACTTCCACTATCTCATGCGTAGACTGATCCAGGACACGATGATCGAACGCTTTTAGTTTTATTCTTAATTTTAGCATGGCAATAATTTGTCAAAATAGCAAAAATCTATTATTGGATAATTTGTGTAACTACACCCGCTCCTACTGTTCTTCCGCCTTCACGAATAGCAAATCTTGACTCTTTTTCAAGCGCGACAGGCTGAATCATTTCAACCTCAACTTCTGCTGTATCTCCCGGCATAACCATTTCAACGCCGGCAGGTAATTTTACTGAACCTGTAACGTCGGTTGTTCTAAAATAAAATTGCGGCCTATACCCTGCAAAAAACGGGGTATGTCTTCCGCCTTCTTCTTTTTTAAGCGAATACATCTGCGCTTTAAATTTTGTGTGAGGGGTTATGGAACCGGGTTTAGCCAAGACCATACCTCTTTCAATGTCAGTTTTTTCTACGCCTCTTAAAAGTAATCCGACGTTATCTCCGGCTAAGCCTTCATCGAGTTCTTTTCTAAACATTTCAACTCCGGTAACAACCGTCTTCTTTGTTTCCGGCTTCAAACCCACGATTTCCACTTCTTCATTTACTTTTACTTTTCCTCTTTCAATTCTTCCAGTCGCAACAGTTCCTCTTCCGGAAATCGAAAATACATCTTCAACCGCCATAAGGAATGGTTTGTCCACTTCTCTTTTTGGCGCTGGGATATATTCATCAAGTGCCGTTAAAAGATCAAGTACTGATTTACAATTTGGGCATTCAGCCTTACCACAACCGCAATGTAACGCCTTTATCGCGGAGCCCTTAATTATCGGCGTATCTTTTCCTGGAAATTCATATTTTATGAGTAGATCTCTTACTTCAACTTCAACTAACTCAACAAGCTCAGCATCATCCATCAAATCTACTTTGTTAATAAACACAACAATCGCCGGAACGTTAACTTGTTTTGCTAAAAGGATATGTTCTCTTGTCTGAGGCATTGGCCCATCAACCGCGGAAACTACAAGTACGGCGCCATCCATCTGGGCGGCACCGGTAATCATATTTTTAATGTAATCATGATGGCCCGGGCAATCTATATGCGCGTAATGTCTTTTTTCCGTTTCATATTCGACGTGCGAAATAGCAATAGTTAATATTTTTGTTTCATCGCGCCTTCCCTGCGATTCGGAAGCTTTCGCAACTTGGTCATAACTTATAAATGTCGCCATGCCTCTTCCCGAAGACACTTTTGTAATAGCTGCGGTTAGAGTTGTCTTTCCATGATCAACATGCCCTATCGTTCCCACGTTAACATGAGGTTTTGATCTTACGAATTTTTCCTTTGCCATCTGACTACCTCCTTTTAATAAAAATAGTTATTTACGAAAAAATATATAATCTAAATTATACCCCTAAAATTTTTGCCACTAAATTATCAGGAACTCGCTCGTAATAAGAAGGTTCTATTGTATAAGAAGCACGGCCTTGTGTCAAGTTCCTTAATACATCTGCATAATTAAAAACTTCCGATAGCGGAACCTCGGCGATTACGATTCTTAAGTTCTTTCTTTCAGAAACTGAAAGTATTTTTGCCCGTCTTGTATTTAAATCACCAATCACTTGGCTTAAATATTCATTTGGCGTCAAAGCTTCAAGCTCCATAATCGGCTCTAGAATTGTCGGCGCGGCTTTTCTTAAACCTTCTTTTATTGCCATTTCTGCCGCGATTTTAAATGCCAGCTCTGAAGAATCAACGTCATGATATGAACCATCGGTTAAAGTAATTTTTATATCGACAACCGGATAACCACCAAGAACTCCGCTTTCAACAGCTTCGAGCACACCCTCTTTTACCGATGGTATAAATTCTTTCGGTATGGCAGCGCCCTTTATTTTATTATCGAAAACGATACCTTCGCCTTTTTCCTGTGGTTCCATCATCAATACAACATGTCCGTATTGCCCGTGGCCGCCGGTCTGTTGCACAAACTTTCCTACAGATTCAATTTTTCGTGTAATCGTTTCTTTATATGCAACTTGAGGTTTTCCGATTTTTGCTTCCACATTAAATTCGCGAAGCAATCGATTAACCATAATTTCTAAATGTAACTGGCCCATTCCAGAAATTACATTTTGCCCTGTCTCTTTATTGTATGCGACTCGGAATGAAGGATCTTCGTCTTCAAGTTTTTTTAGTCCGGTAATTAATTTTTCTTGATCGCCTTGGGTTCTTGGCTCGATAGCAACAGACACTACTGGTTCGGGGAATCTTATTTCTTCTAAAATTATCGGATATTTTTCTTCACAAAGAGTATCACCCGTAGTTGTTTCTTTAAGCCCCACAAGACAAACTATATCTCCCGCTTTTGCCTCATTTATTATTTCCTGCTTATTCGCATGCATTCTTAAAATTTTACTTATTTTTTCCTTTAAACGTTTTGTTGAATTGTAAACTGAAGAAGAAGTTGAAATTTTTCCTGAATAAATACGTGTATAGAATAATTTTCCCACAAACGAATCAGTAAATACTTTAAAATTAAGCGCGCAAAGGGGGCTTCCCGAAGAAACTTCTCTTGTCTCGTATTCTTTCCCATCAGCACTAAAACCCTTAACCAAGCCAACATCTTTTGGTGAAGGAAGATAATCGCATACAGCATCAAGAAGCAGCTGGACACCCTTATTTTTTAACGCTGAACCACACAGAACCGGAACAAATTTATTTTCGATAGTATAATGACGTATTTTTTTTACGATTTCTTCTTCGGTAATGGCTTCTTCGGCAATAACTTTTTGCATAAATTCATCGTCAAGTTCAGCTATTTTTTCAATTAAATTCTCTCTATATTTTGCGCTAATTACCTTTGAAGCTTCCGGTATGGCCCCATAAGAAACTTCTTCTCCGGATTTCCCGTTGAAATATACAGTTTTATTTTTTATCAAGTCAATGACTCCGGCAAATTCATCATTTTCGTACAAAGGTATTTGTACCGGTACATTAAGCGTATTTAACTTTTTATTCATTTCATCAAGAACATTAAAAAAATCAGCGCCGGACCTATCAAGCTTATTAATAAAAGCCATTCTTGGTATGTGATATTTATCCGCCTGATGCCACACTGTTTCTGATTGCGGCTCAACTCCACCGACTGCGCAAAAAATAACAACCGCGCCGTCTAAAACTTTTAACGACCTCTCTACCTCAACCGTAAAATCAATATGCCCCGGGGTATCAATTATATTTATATGATAATTTTTCCAGTTGCAATAAGTAGCCGCGCTTGTGATGGTAATACCCCGTTCGCGCTCCTGTATCATCCAATCAGTAGTTGTTGTACCGGCATCTACTTCTCCGATTTTATAAATCTTTCCTGCGTAAAAAAGCATTCTCTCGGTTGAAGTGGTTTTGCCGGCATCAATATGCGCGACTATCCCGATATTTCTAATTAAACTTAAATTTTCTTTCATTTTTGTCTCGCGCAATTTATTACCCGCGACAATCTCTGGTGTTATATCTGTGACCATCTGTGATTTACCACTTGAAATGAGCAAATGCCTTGTTTGCGTCTGCCATTTTATGAGTTTCTTCCTTTTTCTTAATAACTGAGCCTTCATTTTTATACGCGGAAATTATTTCTTCCGCTATCTTAACTTCCATTGGCTTTCCTTTTTTGCCGCGCGCATAATCACGTACCCAACGCAGCGCAATAGAAATACCCCGCTCCTGCGGCACTTCCATAGGAACCTGATATGTCGCT
>JBAYMZ010000094.1:0-5955 GCA_041663385.1 Candidatus Omnitrophota bacterium | reverse complement strand
TACAGTTTTAAGAATATTTCCTAAAAGCGCCAATGGTTCGGGCTCTTCTAAGGCAAATGGCATAAGGCCGCCCTGGATATAGGATAAAAAATGTTCCCCAGCTTTTATGGCAGCCGCAGGGATATTTCTTACCACGATGTCCTGCAGGGTTAAAGGGTTAAATTTCTGTTCATACTTAAAATGCGCATATTCCCGTAATGAAAAAGGATAAAGAATTTTAAGGATAACCCGTCGTGATAAATCATAGCCTGATTCATACATTCCCAGTGCCGTAGAACTAGTAAAAATGATACTTATCTTAAGGATGTCATAGATTTTTTTAAGATCGGCTTCAAAATGTGGATAAGCATGCACTTCATCCAATAAAAACAGTTTGATTTGCATTGTTTCATGTATCGTCTTGACAAGATCAAAAAGGTTACCTTCCATCGTATCAAGAGATACATAAAAAGATTTATCGCTTGCCGAAGCTAATTGCTTAAGTATGATTGTTTTTCCTGCACCGCGCGGCCCAACAATTCCAATAAAGTGGGCCCCGGCATTATAAGAGATATCATCGTAAATATCACGTTTTTTACCATATTTACGGCCATCTTCTCTTGCTATCCGGTCAAATTCAATTAATTGAGCAATATTCATAGCTTTACTCCTTATATTTCTGATAAAAATATACCATAAATATAGTCATCTTGTCAAATGGTTTTACATAATGCTATACATCTTGGACAATGGTTATCTATAAAGCAGGAATCGCCATATTAGGTTTTTGTAGCTAATAAGCGCTATTTGAGACTTAAAACAATTATTTTTATAAACCATGTGTAGCGTTAAACTTTTCCAATTTGAAAAAAGTGAAAAATAAATTTGACAAATCATCAAATCCGTGATATAGAAATACATATGAAGCGGCTGGTGATAATTTTATTATTGCTTTTTTTTCCAATTTCTCTCTTTGCCGCGAATTCTGTTCCGGCAATCGGCACCATCAGCCCTTCAAGCGGATCATCAAGCACGAACCAATTAACCTACTTTACAACCACCTTTAGTGATGCCAATGGCTGGCAGAATATTCAGTATGTTTACTTTATTATAAACACTTCAACCAGCTACAAAAATTGTTTTTACGGCTACTATAATCAGAATACCAATAAACTTTATTTACGAAATAATGGAAACACCGCCTGGCTGGGAGGATATGTTCCCGGTTCCGCCAATGTAATAGAAAACTCTTATGCTGCATTAGACTGTTCTAAGACAACTATTACTGGTTCGGGAAATACCTTAACGGTTAAATGGGCAGTTACCTTTAAGTCAACCTTTACCGGAGCAAAGAAAACATATCTCTACGTTAAAGACGACGCCAAAGCCTATAAGGGCTTTCTACAGAAAGGAACCTGGACAATTAACCCAGCTGATACAACCCCGCCTACCGGTTCAATCAAAATAAACAATAATGCGCAATATATCAATTCAAATACGGTTACGCTTAACCTCTCGGCAGTGGATAATAGCGGAGGAACTGGGTTGTCGCAGATGCGGTTTTCCAATGATAATACGACCTGGTCAACATCGGAAAGTTATGCGGCTACTAAGAGCTGGGAATTAGCCTCAGGTGACGGCACAAAAACAGTTTATGTTAAATTTAAAGATGTAGCTGGTAATTGGTCGCAAAGTTATTCGGATGTAATAATTTTAGATACAATTGTTCCAGATATTATCATTACTTTTCCTCTTGACGGCGCAGTTGCAGATGAGGCGCAAATCCAGGTCCAAGGTTCTATTGATGGTGTTGCTTTTTCTGACAGTGTCACTCTTGCTCAAGAAGGCGAGAATATAATTACAAAGACCGCAACTGATAGCGCAGGCAACACTGCTTCCATATCTATAAAGGTAAATCTCTATAGCGGAGAACTAATCGGCCCTGAAGGAGGAGTGGTAGTCTCACCTGATGGCAAAGTAAAATTAATAATTCCCCAAGGCGCGCTTGATTCCGCAACAAGAATAAAAATTAACAATATCAGTAATTCTGCCTTAGAAAATACAGCCCCCCAAAGTGACGCCTTGCTAAGCGCAGTTGAATGCAAGCCTTATGGCCTTGTTTTTAATAAACCAGCCAGTATGGTTTATACGCTTAATCAGGCAGAGGTGCCGGGCACTTCTGTGGAATTGGGTTATTACGATGCCGTTCAAAATAAAATTCTTCCAACCGGACAAATTTCCGCGGTTACTACCGACAGTTACACAGTTAATTTTAGTGTCATGCATTTTTCTACCTATGCTGCTTTAAAAAGCCTTGTATCAAGCGGTGCGCCTATTGGCTCAGGCGTGCAAATACCTTTGCCGGATATGTTTACCGGATCATTTGGCCATGCTATACCTATAGCAGTAAGCCCGGGCAGGAAAGGCATGCAGCCATCGATAGGGCTTTCCTATCGTTCGTCCAATTCAAATTCCTGGGTTGGTTTGGGTTACAGTTTAAATCCCGGCTATATTGTCCGCTCAACCCGTTTGGGGCTGCCTTCATATATTGACACTCAGGATGCTTTTTATTTTGTAACTGACGCAGGAACAACTGAGTTGGTTCATTTAACGGATAATCTTTATCAGGCAAAAATCGAATCAAGCTTTGCTAAATTTTTTAAAGAAAGCGATGACAGTTGGAAGGTTCAGGGCAAAGACGGCAGTATTATAAGGCTTGGCCAGAATGCAAATTCTAAAGAAGTATCCTCATCCGGAACTTTTGCCTGGTACATTACAAAAGCCATAGATACCAACAAAAATTATATCGAATATACCTATATAAAGGATGAAGGCAAAAGCTATCTTTCCCGTATTGATTATACCGGAAATGAAGCTGGTTTTTCGCCAACCAATAGTGTGGAGTTTTTTCTTGAGGGGCGGGATGACGTGCCTTCAAGCTATATTTCAAGCTCTAAAATCGCAACCAGCAAACGTTTAAAAGAAATTCAGGTTAAGGTCAATTCGGATTTAGTTTGGAAATATGTTTTGGAGTATGGTTATAGCCCGGACACTAATCGATCATTGCTCAAATCCGTTAAGCAATATGGAGTGGATGGAAAAGTTTTACCGGAGCAGAAGCTTGTATATCAGAGCGCTAAGTAACGAAGGGCGAAGATAGAAGATAGAAAATAGAAGGAAGAAGATAGCGAATCGAGATAGCAAGGAGAAAAGAAAAGATGACAATACAAAAATGTAAAGATCTGGATGTGTACAATTTATCCTTTGATTTAGCAATGGAAATTTTTAAAGAAACAAAAATTTTTCCTAGAGAAGAATTGTATTCTTTGGTAGATCAAATAAGACGTTCATCGCGATCAGTTCCGGCAAACATAAGAGAAGGTTTTGCTAAACGTAGATATCCAGAGGTATTCATAAGACATCTTAATGACGCATTAGGTTCTTCTGAGGAAACTATAACATGGCTGGATTTTGCATATCAATGCGTATATCTTTCTAAAGAAAAACATAAAGTATTACATTCTCAATACGAAAAGATAGGAGCAATGCTTTATAAATTAATGAACAATTGGGAGAAGTTTTAATTTAGCAAAAGGAGGTTTTAATTATGAAATTTACTTTTAAATCCTTAGTTGTGTTTTTCTTTTTGTTTTCTGTCTTCTTCTTTCAATTTTCTATTTTCACCCTTCCATCTTCGAACGCGTACGCCGAAGTACCTCGCCTAATTAACTATCAGGGCCGCTTGACTGATAGCAGCGGTACGCCGCTAAACGGATCATATGAAATAACTTTTCGTATTTACGATGCAGAAACCGCAGGCACTTTACTTTGGACAGAAGTGCAGCCTGGAGTTGTAGTCGATAAGGGGATATTTTCAATTTTACTTGGTTCGGTTACAAGCCTTAATCTTGCCTTTGATGGGCCGTATTTTTTAGAAATTAAAGTTGGGACAGAAGTGATGACGTCAAGGCAGAAAATTGCTACAGCAGCATACGCAATGACCGCTCAAAATGCGGTATACGCAACAACTGCGGCAAATGGAGTTCCGACTGGTGTGATTTTAATGTGGTCAGGCGCGGTAGCGAATATACCTGCGGGTTGGGCATTATGTAATGGCGCAAACGGAACCCCTGATTTAAGAAATCGATTTGTTGTCGGTGCCGGATCATCTTATGCGGTAGCTGCCAGTGGAGGCGAAGCAACGCATGCATTAACTATAGCTGAAATGCCAGCGCATACTCATGGAATGAAATATTCTACTCCATCAAGCAATGGAGGTGGAGGGTTTGATGATGCTTCTGGAAGTGGATATAAATATACTGAATCGGTTGGCGGTAGTCAATCCCATAATAATTTACCACCTTACTATGCGCTTTGCTATATCATGAAAAAATAACGATTTAAAAAATAGCAATTTAATCCAAATCAATAATTAAAATGACTAAAATTAGCGCGGTTATTATTACCAAGAATGAAGAGAACAAGATAATGGCCTGTCTTGATTCTGTAAAGAAATTTGTCGATGAGGTGATAATCGTTGATGATCTTAGTAGTGATAATACCGTTACGATAAGTCAGTCATTTGGAGCAAAAGTGGTTATTAGTGATTCCAAAGGAAAAGAATTTGCTCAACAGAGAAATATAGGCATT
The DNA here is from genome assembly GCA_041663385.1 of Candidatus Omnitrophota bacterium. GTDB lineage: Bacteria > Omnitrophota > Gorgyraeia > Duberdicusellales > 4484-171 > JAJYOP01. The sequence continues at coordinate 1,326 of JBAYMZ010000094.1, read as the reverse complement.
GATAATGCTAGTGGAGATTGGATAGTACAAATGGATGCGGATGAAGTTATTCCATTAGCGACAGCCTCAAAAATTAAAGATGCTATTAATTCGCCAGGCGATCATGTTGCTTTCGAAATACGCAGACAGAATTTTTTTCTCGGGCACCCGATCAGATATTGCGGTAATTACGGTTTTTGTTTAAAAATATTCAAAAAAGGCTATGGGCGATACAACGGCAATATACACGAAAAATTATCGATAGATGGCAAAATAGGCAAAATAGATGCAGACATTAATCACTACCCTTTTAATTCTATTTATCAATTCATTGAAAGGATGAATCGCTATACTGAATCCGAAAGTGTAAATTTTACATCTGATCCAAACATTAATTTAAAACGAATCAAGTATGAACTAACCATTAAGTCCTTAAAAAAATTCTGGAAATTATATATACGCAAAAAAGGATACAAAGACGGTATGTATGGTTTTATCTGGTGCGTGTTGAACGTAATTGGTCCGCAAGTTCGATGGATAAAGATTTGGGAAAAAACCAGGGATGATTGCCGATATAATCAATAGAAATTATTTTGGTCTGTGGTGGTAATTGTAGGGTTAGGCATTGAGATGTGAAATGAATATCAATAATTTTAAAAATATCCAATGATTTACTTTTGCAACAAAGACAATCCATTTTTTAAAATTTGTGCTATCTTTTTAATCTTCCTGCATCTTTTCATCTTCAGCAACGTTCGTGATGCTTTTGCTTTCAACGCCCAAAGTGCAAATTATAAGTTGGTTTCTGGAACGCTATCGCAAGGTGGTAAAAGTCATGCAAGCGTAGCTGCCAAAATTTGGCAAGGAGGTTTTGGTGAGCCTTGTATAGGTAAAGCTATTAGTCAAAATTATAAACTGGATTCCGGTTTTGTGGCAACGATTCAGCCAAATCCGCCTGCGCAAATTCAAAACATATCAAATCAATCCTGGCAGGAGAATGAATCAAAAACTAATGTCTTTGATTTAGATGATTATTTCGTTAGTCCTGATGGCTACGATTTGACTTATACTGTCAGTGGGAATTCTAATGTAGCCGTTACGATAGACCCAGCTACTCATCAGGTTACATTCTCTCAAGGTGCAGGCTGGTCGGGCACAGAAAAAATTAAATTCAAAGCCACTGACAGCGAAAACTCCTACACTGAAAGCAATGAAATTACTCTCCAAGTGGTTGGTGTGGATAATCCGCCGGTCTTAGACTTTATTGCGGACATTACTGTAAATGAAAATGAATTAATTAAAATTACTCCTCACGCAGCCGATGCCGATAACGATAGTATTGTTTAT
>JBAYMZ010000093.1:0-6075 GCA_041663385.1 Candidatus Omnitrophota bacterium | reverse complement strand
TTTTGGGTAATGGGTTTTTCTACGAATACAGGGATTTTGTTATTGAGAAAAAATTTTGCGATTTCAAAGTGGCTGCTGGTTGGAACGGCTATACTTACAAAATCTACTTTTCCTAAGAGGCCGTGATAATCGCTCAAAGATGGTATGTTTGGGCAGGCAGCCAGCCTTGCCGGGTCAGTATCAACAATATAGATTTTTTCTACGTCTTTTATTTCACTATAAATACGTAGATGTATGCTTCCTAATTTACCTATACCAACGATACCAACTTTCATATTCCTCCACAGATGATTACAGATTGAAAATCGCAGATGATCGCAGATGATTACATAACGACGATAGAATATAGAAAATGGAAAATAGACAATCTACTGCATATAACATCTATTTTCGCCCTTCTATCTTCTATTATCAAATTAACATCTGTGGTTATCTGTGTCCCCAAATCTGTGCTAATCTGTGTATCCTATCAAATGCCTTGAGAAAAGTCAATTGATGTGGTAAAATCACCCAATTTCAAATCGGCCAAACCACACTAATTATTTATTCCCCGCGGCACTAACATCCCGGATTTAGGCCGGTGATTTATGGAAGGCTTTATTATGATAGGATATTTAAAAGAATATTTCAAATTATTAAGATTAGCCAAGCCCTACAAAGGGTTGTTTGGCCTTGCCTTTGTATTTTTGGGCATATCCAGCATATTTAATGGCATTACCTTAGGCATGATTGTCCCTTTAGTAGACAGGATAATGAATGGCAAGAAAATTGTTATTCCTGTGCACCTCCCTGATTTTTTATCAGCTATAGTTGACAAACTTAATTCCATCGAACCAAAAAACTTGCTTCTGGGTTTGCCGATATTCGCGATATGCCTTTTCACTTTAAAGGGTATAACTGTTTTCTTCCAAGGGTTGCTTATGAATCGAATCGCCCAAAGTGCGGTGAGAGACATAAAAAATAAACTATACGCAAAATTCCAGGATTTGTCTCTTGATTTCTATGCCTCTAAAAGAACCGGAGAGTTGATTTCACGTATAACCAATGACGTGGGTTTTATTGCCAACTCACTTTCGTACGCGCTTACTGACCTTATTTTTGAAAGCATGCAAATAGTTATTTACGGCTGCATAGCCTTGCCCCTTGGTTTTGCCATATCTTGGAAATTATTTGTTATATTTTTAATATTTCCAGCGATTGTTGTACCGGTAACAAAAATCGGCAAACGTATTAAGAAGTTTTCTCGCGAAGTCCAGAACAGGATGGCGGATTTAAATTCGCTCCTTACAGAAACCATCCAGGGGGCCTATATTGTTAAAGTATTCTGCCGTGAAGATTATGAAATTAAACGCTTTAAAGAAATAAATCAACAGTATTACAGGTTTACCATGAAAAGCATAAAGCGGACGATTATGATGTCCCCTGTGACTGAGCTTATTTGTGTGGCAGGGGCGATGATGATACTTTTTGTTGCTGGCCAGGAAGTTATTTCCGGAAAAGTGTCTTTCGGTGTGTTTGGCTTATTCATGGCTTCGCTTATGTCAATGTTAAGCCCGATTAAGAAATTGGCTAATGTTCATGCGATAAATCAACAGGCCATACCGGCCTCAGAAAGGATTTATGATATTTTAGAAGAAGAGCCCAAAGTGAAGGATAGCCCGCAAAGCAGGGAAATATCTGGATTTAATAATAATATAGAATATAAAAATGTTTGTTTTAAATATGACACATCCGAGGGCGATATTTTAAAAGACATTAATCTTCCTGTTAAAAAAGGAGAGGTTATTGCGCTCGTTGGCCATTCCGGCGCTGGTAAATCCACTTTAGTAGGCCTGCTTCCGCGTTTATATGATCCACAGAAAGGCGAAGTTTGTATCGATGGCATAAATTTAAAGGATATTAAATTATGTTCATTAAGATCGCTGATTGCTGTGGTTTCCCAGGAAATGGTTCTTTTTAACGCTACAGTAAGAGATAACATAGCTTATGGAAGGTTAGATGCCAGCGAAGAAGATATAATCGTGGCAGCGAAGAAAGCTTACGCATATGATTTTATTTCTAATTTTCCTAAAAAATTCGATACGATTATCGGCGATAGGGGGTTTCGGCTTTCCGGCGGCGAAAAACAGAGAATCGCCATTGCCAGGGCAATATTAAAAAATGCGCCGATTCTAATTCTGGATGAAGCAACGAGCCAGTTAGATTCTCAGTCGGAAAAACTCGTAAAAGACGCGTTTTATAATTTAATGGAAGGTAAAACCGTATTTGTTATCGCGCACAGGCTTTCTACTGTTCAAAAAGCAAACAGAATAGTGGTTATGGAAAAGGGGAGCATTATAGAATGTGGTACCCATGAAGAATTGCTTGATAGAAATAGCCTTTATAAGAAGTTATATGAAATGCAATTCAACGCGTAATATGATGGGAAGTGTTACGCAGTAAGTATTTTTTGCCCCGTTGTGCTATTTGCTCCTTAAAGATTGGTAACCACTACTTAAGGCTTTACCCGCAGTGACAGTTTGACAAAAAAACTGCTAATGAGACAGCAGCTTTTCAAGTCGAAGGCGTAGAAAAGCTGTGTAGCCGCATTACCCCCGAGCGACCGAAAGGGGCTAATGGGGGTAAAACCCACTTTATTGTGCATGGCATAAATAGTATTGAAAATATAATGAAATATGGTATACTTTTTCTTTGCAAGTGGACTATTTTAAGCATAAGAATACCACGGGTTAGCGCAGATTTAAAGCGGATGGCCACAGATGATTTTGTCTGTGATTATCTGCAATTTTTATCTGTGATTATCTGTGTATTAAAAGGAGGATTTTAAGTCATGGCTTTAACAGAAATTATTACGGAATTGTTGGAAAATGGTGTACATTTTGGGCATTTAAGCAAACACTGGAATCCCAAGATGAAGAAGTTCATTTTTGGAAAGAAGAAGAATATCTATATAATTGACCTTGAAAAGTCTGCTCAAAAACTTGAGGAAGCAAAAGAATTTGCTAAAAAAACCGTTCAAAAAGGCGAAAGAATACTTTTCGTTGCTACTAAAAAGCAGCTTCGAGACCTTATCAAGGAACAGGCTGTTTCTTGTGGTATGCCTTACGTAGTTGAAAGATGGGTTGGAGGGCTGCTTACGAATTATTCAACTATACGCTCAAGGATTAAAAGGTATGTGTCGCTCTTAGAAAAGAGGCAGAACGGTGAATTTGAAAAAATACCGCGCAAGGAAGCTACAAAATTAAACAGAGAGATAGAAAGAATGGCTAAAATATATAGCGGGCTTATATCTCTTGATAAACTTCCCGCGGCTATCTTTGTTGTTGATCCAAAAAGGGAGATGGCTTGTGTCAGAGAGGCTAACCGGTTAGCTATTCCTATTATCGGGTTAATTGATACTGATGCTGATCCGGAAGTTATTGATTATCCGGTACCTGGCAACGATGACGCCATAAAATCAGTCCGATATATAACCGTAAAGCTTGTTGATGTTGTAAAAGAAGAAGCTCAGAAGGCAGCGGATTTAATTAAAAAAGCCGCGGAAGATAAAGAAAAAGAAGTAGAAACACTTGATATTGATAAAATTGAAAAATTGGTTGAAGGCATTGATGTTGATGAAGAGAAGAAGGAAATCCCCAAAAAAAAGCAACTGCGTAAGGAGGTTTAGCAATGAGTTTAGCTGATATAAAAAAATTAAGAGAAATGACTGCTCTTGGCATAAATGAGTGCAAAAAAGCGCTTCACGATTCTAAGGGTGATTTTGACAAGGCGCTTAAAGTTTTAAAAGACAAAGGTGCTCAGGTAATGGCTGCCAAGAAAGACAGGAAAGCTTCCCAAGGCGTTATTGACGCATATGTTCATTTCGGAGGCAATCTTGGAGCTTTAATTGAGGTTAGTTGTGAAACTGATTTTGTGGCGCGTACAGAAGTTTTTAAAAAATTTGCAAAGGATATGGCAATGCAGGTAGCTGCGGTTAATCCGAAATATCTAAAACGCGAAGATGTGCCGCAAGAGGCTCTTTCTTCTATAGCCGCGGAAGAAAGAGAGCAGTATTTAAAAGAGCATTGCCTCCTTGAGCAGTTTTTTATAAAAGATAATGCTTTAACGGTAGCGGATTACCTTAAACAGGTAGTTTCCCAAACAGGAGAGAATGTCAGCATTAAGAGGTTTAGCCGTTTTTCCCTGGAGAGCTAAATGAAATCAGAATACAAAAGAATTGTCCTTAAACTGAGTGGCGAAGCTTTTCTTGGCAAGCAGCCTCACGGTATAGATACTTCTGTTTGTGCTCATTTGGCAAAACAGATAAAAGACGTGGTAGATTGTGAAATTGAAACCGCGCTTGTTCTTGGCGGTGGGAACATTTTTCGTGGAGCAATGCGTTCGAAAGATTTTGAAATGGAAAGAACAGTTGCCGATTATATGGGTATGCTGGCAACCGTTTTAAACGGCTTAGCTCTACAGAACGCTTTGGAAAAACAGGGTGTGCCAACCAGGGTAATGACCGCTATCGAAATGCAAAGAATAGCCGAGCCTTACATTAGGCGCCGGGCAATTCGTCATTTAGAGAAAAAAAGAGTAGTGATATTTGTTGCCGGAACCGGTAATCCCTATTTTACAACCGATACCGCTGCGGCGTTACGAAGTGTTGAGCTTGACGCGGATGTTTTACTTAAAGGCACAAAGGTTGATGGAGTATATTCTTCGGACCCGCTTAAAGATAATACGGCAGTGTTCTTTAATAAATTAAGTTATCTGGAAGTTATAAATAAAGAACTCAAAATTATGGATTCCACAGCCATAACTTTATGTATGGAAAATAAATTGCCGATATTGGTGTTTAATTTTATGAAAGAAGGCAACCTTAAAAATATAGTTCTTGGCAAAAAAATAGGAACCTTGATTAAATAGAAATTAGAAGTGGATAGTTGCAATAATTTGCATTTATAACTAAGGGGGTCAATATGATGGGTAAGCAAGTTCTAAAAGAGACAGAAGATGAAATGAAGAAGGCCATAGAGGCTACAAAGAGAGAATTTGCTGAACTTCGTTCAGGAAGAGCCAATCCTAAAATGGTTGAGGGTATAAGAGTAAATTATTATGGAACTCCTACATTGCTTAAAGAGATTGCCACAATCGGTGTCCCTGAAGCGAGGCTTGTCGTGATAAGCCCTTGGGATCCCTCCGCGGTAAAAGAAATTGAAAAAGCGATTTTGCAATCAGATTTAGGGGTAACTCCGATGAATGACGGAAAAATTATAAGATTAGTCGTTCCTGCTTTGTCTGAAGAAAGGCGCCAGGAATTAATTAAAATAGTTAAAAAGGTTTCTGAGGAAGGAAAAGTTTCCGTAAGGACAATAAGGCAAAACGCGAAAGATCGTATAAAAACACTTGAGAAAGAAAAAAAAGTTTCTGAAGACGGGCGTTTTCAGGCAGAGGAAGAGTTGCAGAAACTTACTGATAAGCATACGGCAGATTTAGATAAATTATTGCAAGATAAAGAGAAAGAATTAAAGGAATTTTAAGACGTAAATATTCGTTTTACGGTTGCGGTTGCGCAACTCGTTTCGGTTGCGTTAATCGTTATTTAAGACGCAACCGAATGACGATGGACGAAACGAGCCGCGCAACCGATGGACATATGACGATTAATGAGGGCCGCTAGCTCAGTTGGTAGAGCACCGCCCTTTTAAGGCGGGTGTCCCGAGTTCGACCCTCGGGCGGCTCATTTATAAATTAAAGCGAGGGGATGAAGATGTCCTTCGTCCATTACAAGCGTTCATTCCCAATTTTTTGCCGAGATGGCGAAATTGGCAGACGCGCTGGGCTTAGGACCCAGTACCTGTAAAAGGGTATGGGAGTTCAAATCTCCCTCTCGGCATTACTTATTGTTCATTTGAAGAATAATAGTTTAAGGTAGGCACTTCGGACAGATGTCCTCAGTGCCGCGAAAAAACAAGGAATAGCCTTACATAATTGTTTTTTTCGCGGGTGTAGCTCAACCGGCTAGAGCGTCACGTTGCCAACGTGAAGGTTGTGGGTTCAATTCCCATCGCCCGCTTTGTAAATCTTGTGTTT
>JBAYMZ010000092.1:0-6144 GCA_041663385.1 Candidatus Omnitrophota bacterium | reverse complement strand
TAGTAACCACCGATAAACACCTGCGCGATATTCTGCATTTCTGCTTTGATGGCTGGGGTTATGAGGTTTTCATCCAGGAACCACAAATAAATGATATTTCCTTAATCAAAAAAATATCTCCGGATGCTATCATCATCGATGTTCATTCCGCGACCAAACAGCATTTAGAAATATGCCGAAACCTGAAAGATGATTTTGTCACTGCCTTAATACCAATTATAACCCTGATAGACAAAGGGCAATTACGCGAACAACTTCTCACCTTGAAACAGGGGGTAGACGACTACCTGATAAAACCGCCTGATCCGCTTGATCTAAGGACCCGCATAGAAATAGCCATAAAACGTTCACAATACAGTTTCTATTCAAGCCCTCTCACGGGGCTGCCTGGTGGGCGCCTGATTGAAGACATTCTTAAAGAAAAAATCGAAAAAGACGCTCCGTTTGCTTTCGCGCATATCGACATAGACAACTTTAAGTATTTTAACGATGTGTATGGCTACATAAAAGGGGATAGGGTGCTTATGCAAACGGCCTATATCCTTTATACTGTAATAAAAAAATTCTCAACCCGTGATGATTTTATCGGCCATATTGGCGGAGATGATTTTGTATTTATTACAACCCCTGAAAAATATAAGGAGATTTGCCGCCATTTTATCTTTTTGTTCGATAACCTTATCCCATTTCACTACTGCAAAAAGGACCGGGAACAAAATTTTGTTGTTGCCCGCAACCGGTTAAAACAAATTCAAAAAATGCCTCTTATGAGCGTAACGGTTGCGCTGGTAAGCAAAAACAAACCCCATGAATTCAAAAATACAGTCGAGATAAACGAGCGCGTTGTCGAAATAAAACGTTATCTAAAAAGCGTTCCGGGAAGCAAGTTTATGGCCGATAGAAGAACTACCGCAAACGATATATCAGATCTGCAAGTATACAAAAAAGAAAATTTGTTTATAAATTACTATAAGCCTCTGGGGCAAATCCTGCTTGAAAATAAAAAAATATCGGAAGAACAGCTTGATAACGCTTTAACAACGCACTGGAAAAGAGGAATTATCCTTGGCGAGATAGTTAAAGATCTTGGCTACGTTACGCCCGCTGACATAGAAGACGCGCTAAAACTTCAAAAAGAAGTGCTCGAAAAAACCACCGGATAGATTTCTACAGCTTGACAAAAAAATGCCCGCTGCTATACTATAAAAGTTTATTTTTATTTTAAAATTGATTGTGAAAAAATTCACAATATCTAATCCTGCGCAGAAATCCCCGGGCTTTACCCGTGAGATGAATGTTCTTGGAATTTCTGCTTAGGAGGAAGCCCCGGTCTTTAAACCGGGGAGGCTTCACTCATGAACAACAAATTTGTTTACATAGAGGCTCCCAGCTTTCTTAAATTGCTTGATAGCCTGGCTAAAGACTATCACGTGATTTTGCCGGTTGAAACAAAAAATGATTACCTCTGGCAAAGCTATCCATGCGATTTCCAATTTAGTAAATACCGCGCAGTTAATTCTATCCGTCAATTTTTAACCCCTTGTGTTGAATCTATGGGCGCTTATTTCGCCAATGAAACTGACAATACAAAGCCATTTTGCATTGTCGGAGCAAAAGCATGTGATTTAAGCAACGCTCTAAAAATACAGGATTACGTTTTTCTTGAGGGGGATATTGATGAAAATTATAAAAAAATGAGGGAGACAAACCTTATTATTTCTTCAGACTGCACCTCCTTTAAAGAAACTTGTTTTTGCCTTGCGCTTGGAATAAAACCCTATCCGGAAGAACTTTTCGACTTAAACATTTCCGAACTCCAGGAGGGCTACGCCGTTGAAATCGGTTCAAGTAAAGGAGAAAAAATAGTATCGGAGAATAAAACTCTTTTTAAGGAAATTAGATCGCTGATGCTTAGTGAGCGCGATAAAAAACGTAATGATACCGTAAAAGAATTGGCTTTTCAGTTGAGCCGGCTGAATTTTCCACAAAAAGAATCGCTGCATAACTTAATGAAAACCGGCTACGAAAATGCCTTATGGAAAGAAGAAGCCTTGCGGTGCGTTGAATGCGGCTCCTGCGTTATGAATTGCCCTACATGCCATTGTTTTCTTTTATTCGATACGAAAGACGAAAAAGGATATTTTAAGGGAAGAATCTGGGACGGCTGCCAATATAAAAATTTTACCCGTGTTGCCGGCGGAGCAAGCGCTTTAAGATTTCGGGAATACAGGCTCAGAAACCGGTATATAAAAAAATTTGAATTTTTCCCTGACCGGATAAAATTATACGCCTGCACCGGCTGCGGCCGCTGTATTGAAGGCTGCCCCGCAAAGATAGACTTAAGAAAAATTTTTACAACGCTGGAGACTACACAATCGAGCAAAATATGAACATCTATTCACCCAACAAAGTTACTCTCACTAAAATAATAGACGAAACATCTGCGATTAAAACTTTTGTCTTTAGACCGCACGCGCCTTTTTCTTTTCAAACCGGGCAATTTGTTGAACTGACCTATCCCGGAATAGGAGAAGCCCCGTTTACGCCGTCTTCAAACCCGAATAAAAAAGACGAATTTGAAGTAACGATTATGCGGGTAGGAAAAATTACCGAATTATTCCACAATGCAAAAGTTGGAGAAATATTAGGTATGCGCGGGCCGTATGGAAACGGTTATCCGCTTGATGATTTTAAAGACAAGGAACTTTTGGTTGTTGGCGGAGGCGTAGGTATTGCGCCGCTGCGTTCGTTAATTTATGCGCTTTACGGCCGCATTGACGACTTTAAAAAAATCGTTATCTGTTATGGCGCAAGAAGCCCACAGGACATTGTTTATAAATATCAGCTTGATGAATTTAAAAAACAAAGAAATGTGGAATTCAGAATGACGGTTGACCGGGCCGACAACACCTGGAAAGGCAATGTAGGCATAGTCACTACACTCTTAGACAAATTACCTTTAGATATAAAATCAGCCATTGGAATTGTTTGCGGGCCGCCAATCATGATGAAATTCGTAAGCCTTAAATTGCTTGAATTAGGTTTTGCCCCAAATAACGTTTACCTTTCTATGGAAAAGAATATGAGCTGTGGCCTTGGAAAATGCGGACATTGCCGTTTGGGTAAATATTACATCTGTAAGGATGGCCCCGTATTTAAATTCCAGGATATAAAGGATATGTGGGATATTTGGGATTAGAAAGAAAGGCTAAGGTTAAGGCTGAGGCTGAGCTAAAAATAGTGCCTCAATCTCAACCTTTTTAAGAAATATGAAAAGAATACTGCTAGATTTAGAAAAATGCGATAAGTGCCCGGAGTGCGTGGTTAAATGTAGTTATTTTTACCATCCACAAAATAAAGGCATCACATCTCTTAGGGAATTATCTACATTCGCCGTTGTATGTCATCGATGTGAAGAAGCGCCATGTGTAAGTTCATGCTACCACAAGGCGCTGGCTAAAGATGAGAATAAAATAATTAAACGCGCAAGGTTTTTATGCACTTCCTGCAAAACCTGCGCCATAGCTTGTCCGTTCGGCGTAATTTTTACGGATTTTCTTGAATTTCTTGATTCTAAATGCGACTTCTGTGTTGGAAAAGAAAAAAAACTATGCATAGAAAGCTGTCCACATCAAGCAATAGAAATAAAAGATATAGACGCTGATGATATAACACAGAATATTTATATTGTATCTGAATATCTGGCAGTCAAACATTCCAAAAAATGGTTTTTGGATGACAAAGTATTATACAAAAAAAGATGAGCGCGCTGATTAGTTACTTAATTTTCCCCGGATTTCTTTTTTCCTTGGTTGTCGGAGGGATAGGCTGGTGGCTGGAACGAAAATTTACCGCCCGCTTCCAATACCGGGTTGGGCCACCCTGGTATCAAACTTTTTTTGATATTATGAAATTATTTTTAAAGGAAACTATTATCCCTAAGGGCGCGTCAAAAATATTATTTATCATTTCGCCCTTGATAACATTATCTGCGGTGATTATTTTTAATTTTATGCTGGCGGAAGCCTGCTTTTTAGATAAGAGCTTCGTCGGCGATATTCTGGTTATGCTTTATCTTCTCATTGTTCCGTCTCTTTTTATTATTTTAGGCGCGCTAAGTTCGCGTAATCCGCTCGCACTCGTAGGCGCTTCCAGAGAAATAAAAATTATGCTTTCTTATGAATTTGTATTCATTGTCAGTTTGATAATCATTATAATTAAATCTAACGGCAGCCTGATGCTGGCAGATATTATAAATAATCAGCTCATCCACGGCATGACACTTAAAAGCGCCTCCGGCGTAATCGGTTTTATTCTGGCTCTTTTTTACATCCAAGCCAAGCTCGGCATAGTTCCTTTTGACGCGGCTGAGGCTGAACAGGAAATAATGGCCGGAACAATCATTGAATACTCCGGGCCACTTTTAGGCTTCTATCGCACCGCGAAAACTTTACTTTATTTTTCCCTGCCCTTACTAGTAATTACTTTATTTGGGCAGGTAGCAACCAGCAACCCAGTATACAAATACATGGCATTATCCGGTGAATATCTGATAATCATTTTATTGATTTCTGTTATAAAAAACATAAATCCACGTTTACGTGTTAAAGAAATTTTAACCTTTTTCTGGTTTTTCCTTTTTCCCTTAGGTATATTAGGTATTATTCTGGCAATAAAAGGTTTATGATGGGTTTAAAAGAAAAAATTCTAACTAAGTCGTTATGGGTTTTCCATGCCAGTGTCGGCTCTTGCAACAACTGTGATATCGAAATCCTGGATTGCCTAACCCCACGATTCGACATTGAAAGATTTGGAATCCAGCTAATCGGAAGCATCCGGCACGCAGATGTAATCCTTGTTACCGGAGCAATGAACAAAAAAGCCCTGAAGCGTTTTAAACGTGTTTACGCTCAGGCACCAAAACCCTGTTTTATAGTTGCGGTGGGAACGTGCCCTTGTTCCATGCATATGTTTAAAGGAAGCTATTCCATGCAATCACCGCTTGATGAAATTATGCCTGTGGATCTTTATATTCCCGGATGCCCGCCAAGGCCGGAAGCAATCATTGCTGGAATTGCAAAGCTTATTAACAAGGTAACGAAATAACTCATTACAAAAATGATAAAAGACGAAATACAAAACAATTTAAAAAACAAAATCAAAGAATGGGTGGTAAAAAATCCTAAAAGAATTTATTTTGCTATCGATAAAAAAGATATCAAAGATGTCGCTAAATTCCTCTATAAAGATATGGCAATGCGGCTGTCTACGATAAGCGGCATAGATAATGAAAAGGATTTTGAACTTTTGTACCATTTTAGCTTTGATAAAACCGGTGAAATATTTAACGTACGAGTTTTTCTCGATAAAGAAAATCCCGAAATAGATTCACTTGTTGAAATTTTTAAAGCAAGCAACTGGGTAGAACGTGAAATTCACGAGATGCTGGGAATAAAATTTATCGGCCATCCAAAACTCACACATTTTCTTCTTGATGATGATTGGCCGAAAGACGATTTCCCTTTAAGAAAGAGTAGAAAAAATGGCTGAAAGAAAAATCATTCCCATTGGGCCGTATCATCCGCTTCAGGAAGAGCCTGAATTTTTCAAGCTCATTGTTGAAGGTGAGCATGTTGTTGAACTGGAAATCGATATCGGCTACAACCACAGAGGAATAGAGAAACTCGCTGAAAGTAAACACTGGGACCAGGTAACCTTTCTTGTGGAGAGAATTTGCGGAATATGCTCAACTTCGCATCCTTTTGCCTATTGCCTGGCTGTAGAAGATCTGCTGGGAATTGAAATACCAGAGCGGGCCAATTACATAAGAATGATCATTGATGAATTACAAAGGCTTCATTCCCATCTTTTGTGGCTGGGCCTGGCCGGACATTTCATCGGTTACAACACAATTTGGATGTGGGCATGGAAAGCCAGAGAACCAATTCTTGATTTATTCGAATTAATTTCCGGTAACCGGCAAAACTACGCCATGATGAAAATCGGCGGCGTCAGGCGTGACATTAAAGAAGAGGATTATTCAACCATAAGAAAAACAATAAAAAATTTGTATCCGACATTAAAAATGTTCCAAAATGCCGTGCAGGATGATCCGGTAATTCAAACCAGAACAAAAGGCATCGG
>JBAYMZ010000091.1:0-6206 GCA_041663385.1 Candidatus Omnitrophota bacterium | reverse complement strand
TATAAATGGTACGTGCCTTACGCTAACCGAGAAAAAAGCTAACACGCTTTTTTTTGATGCCGTAAAGTCAACACTTGATAAAACTAATATTAAGCGCTTAAGGATAAAAGAAATTGTAAATCTTGAGCCGGCTTTAAAAGTTGGTGAAAAACTCGGCGGGCATTTTGTTTTGGGCCATGTAGACGTTGAGGCAAGATTAAAACGAATATTAAGAAAAAGTGATTTCTGGCAGCTTGAGGTGGAACTACCCCCGGCTTTTAAAAAGAATGTAGTAGAAAATGGTTCTGTAGCTTTAAACGGCATATCGCTGACAGTGAAAAAAGTAGCCGCGAATTTTTTTACAGTTGACATAATCCCTTTTACTTACGAAAATACGAATCTAAAGCATAAGCGAGTAGGGGATTGGATAAACGTTGAGTTTGATTATTTATTGAAAAATAAGGTTGAGGTTTAGGTTGAGGTTAAGGCGCAAGTCTTAACCTTAGTCTCAACCTTGGCCTTTTTCATCGGGAGGTAGCGCAGTCCGGCTAGCGCGCTTGGTTCGGGACCAAGAGGCCGAGGGTTCAAATCCCTCTCTCCCGACTCTTGTATTTATGTTACCGAGGGTTCCCCCGGCTCGCAGAAAATGTGACAAAATTCTCTTTCCTTGGAATAAGAAATTCCAGGGACTACGCGATAATTTTGTCACGCTCGGCGGGGTTAACCCCCTTCGGGGATGATTCAACTAAGCTTTTTTGCTGTTGCAAAAAAACAAGTTTCATTATTCACACTATCATTTTTTCTGCGCCACAATGACTTGGAAAAATGATGTGCCCATTAATAAACTACTGATTTTCCTCATTTTTTCATTGCAAATCAAGGATAATCCGCTAAAATAATCTGATGAGAGTTTTTTTAGGTATTGATTGGGGCGGCACTTACATAAAAGCCGGAGTGGTTAATTCTAAAGGGAAAATCCTGGAAAAGACAGTTTATTCTTCAGGAGAACTCAAAGAAAAACAAGCCTTTATCAGCGAAATAAAAAAGTTGAAAAACAGATTCGCTAAATATGATATCAAAGCCATAGGTATTGGCGCCCCAGGAATGATTAATGTGGAACGCGGTTCTATTTATTATCTTCCCAATGTTCCCGGCTGGAACAATTTTCCTTTAAGAGGCATCCTTAAAAAAGAACTTAAAATTCCGGTATTTATTGATAATGATGCCAATCTTTTTGCCTTGGCAGAAGTGCGCCGCGGCGCAGGAATCGGAAAATCGCGCGCTATATTTCTTACGCTTGGCACAGGCCTTGGCGGCGCGGTTATTTTTGAAGGAAAAATTTTAGAGGGAAAAACCAGCGCCGCTGAATTAGGGCATGTACCGATAAATGTCGATGGAAAAAAATGTGGCTGCGGCGGAATAGGTTGTATTGAAACACTTACCGGAAGTAACTATCTTCTTCAAAGATACGCCCAGCTTAAAAAATTAAAATCCGCCCCAAAAGAGGTAAAAGAAATTTTTGATAAAGCAAAGAAGGGCGAGAAAGAAGCCCTTGTTCTATGGGAAGAATTTTCCCTGCATTTAGGTAAATTTTTAGCAGGAATGATTAACATATTTAATCCGCAAATTATCATTCTTGGCGGAGGGGTTTCCGGAGCGTTTAGTTTGTTTAAGCCACTTCTTTTAAAAGCCATAAAGGATCAGGTAATGTGGCCGAATTTTAAAGATATAAAAATTGTCCGCGCCAAATTAAAAGATGCCGGTATCGTTGGCGCAGGGCTTCTGGCAAAGGAAAAGGTAGAATCAGAAATTAGAAATTCTGCAAGCGGGCATCGTGCTTCCCGGTATTTAGACTGAGAAGAGAATAAAAAATCAACGACTAATAATTGTGTAACGTTTAAAGTGTAATGTGTAAAGTAGGTGTAATGGATTTATGTGTAAAGCCATTACACCTTATCCAAAAGAACAGAGGTAATATTATGAAGCTTTTCATAGATAGCGCGAATATTGAAGAGATAAAAAAAGCAAATACTCTTGGCGTGCTTGACGGAGTTACCACAAACCCTACTCTTCTTGCCAAAGAAAAACAAGAACCTATCGCGCAGCTAAAGAAAATATGCAAAGAGGTCGAAGGCCCGGTGAGTGCTGAGGTTATAGCGCTTGTCGCCGACGATATGGTAGAGGAAGCAAAAAAGTTATCAAAACTTTCCGCTAATATTGTGATAAAGATTCCTTCAACGGTTGAAGGCCTGAAAGCTACAAAGAAACTCTCTCTGCTGGGAATAAACACAAATCTAACTCTTTGTTTTTCCGCATCTCAAGCTTTGCTTGTCGCAAAAGCCGGCGCAACTTATGTTTCTCCTTTTGTCGGCCGGCTTGATGATATTTCCTTTGAAGGAATGGATTTGATAAGGGACATTAAAACAATTTATGAAAAATATAGCTTAAAGACTCAGATAATTGTTGCTTCCATCCGGCATCCGCTTCATTTTGTTGAAGCCGCGCGTATCGGCGCAGATGTCGCGACTGTTCCTTATGGGGTTATAGAAAAACTTATGCGTCATCCGTTAACTGACATAGGTATAAAGCGGTTCTTAGAGGATTGGGACAATCTGAAGAAAAAATAAAATCAAACAAATATTCCTGATGCACTTTAACAAATTAAAAAAAATTATTCTTACGGCAGTTTTTATTTTTATGGCTTTTTCCGGTATTGCCTTTTGTGATGAAAAAGTCCTGCCGGTTGAGATAACCGGCGATCAAATAGATTATATGGAAGGAACAATGCATGTTAAAAAGAACGTTAAGATTAAATACAAAGACATGGTTGTAACTTGTGACGAGGCAACTTATGACGCAACTGGCTATGTCGCAAACTTAACCGGCCACGTAAAAATAGACAGGGAAGACGGCACGGTTTATGGCGAAAAAGTTATTTATAACTTTGATACCCAGGAAGCGACAATGGTAAATATGCGCATGGCGTTTCCGCCAATGTACGCGCATGCCAATGAGGCTAAAAAAGATGGAGGAAGCAAGTACGTGTTGAATGATGGTTTTTTTACGACTTGTGACCTTGAAAAACCACACTACCGCCTTACCGCAAAAAAAATAATCGCCTACCCTAATGTAAAAATTATTGCCAAAGACATGATTATGAAAATAGGCGAGGTGCCGATACTTTATATTCCGTATATTTCAATTCCACTTAAAGATAACGCTTTCCCGATTCAAATTACACCCGGCAGCAAAGGTGATTGGGGCAATTATGTTTTGGGCCGCTACCGTTACAGATTTAACGCGCGAGAGAAAGGCAGGATCATTCTTGATTGGTATGAGAAAAGAGGCCTTGGTTTAGGTATCACCCATAATGCGACAACAAAAGATTTTGGTAAAGCGCTTGTAGACCTTTACTACATTGACGATGAAATGTATAAAACTAAAAACCGGGATGAATTATTTGACAAATATCCGGAAAGAGCAAGTATTAATGAAAAATATCTTCAAAGCGAACGCTACAAAGCTCAGTTTACGCATAGTTGGAATCCCACGGAAAATTTATCAATTATAAGCGAACTCAATAAATTCTCGGATGAGAATTTCATGAAAGATTTCTTTTATAGGGAATATGAAATAGAACCGCAACCTCTAACATATAACCTGTCTACTTATTCTTTTGACCGGTCATCGCTCTCACTTTTAACACAAAAAAAGGTGAACTATTTTTATTCCCAAACCGAATATTTACCCCAAATGGAATATGATTTTTACCAGCAATCTCTCGGGAATTCAGGTTTTTATCTTGAATCAAAAACAACAGCAGGAAGCCTTAGTTATAAAAGTTCTGACGGCGCGACCAAATATAATTCCGACAGAGTCTATAACTTGAGCACTTTCAGTTATCCAAAAACATTTGGCTGGTTTTATACAAATCCTTACATCGGAGATTACGCAACTTTTTATTCAAAAAATGTAACCGGAACAAAAGAACTATGGCGTAACGCTCCTACGGCAGGAATTGATCTTAGCACGAAACTTTATAGGGCATTTGATACTGATTTTAATCTTTTTGGTAAACCGGTTGATAAGATGCGCCATATTTTTACCCCTACTATAAGTTATGAGTATATTCATCCGCCGAATATTCCCGTAAGCGAAGTGTTGCAGTTTGATAGCTTAGATAGCTTACAGCGGAGCGAAACAGTGACGATTAAACTTGATAACAAATTACAGGCAAGGAATGAGGCGCGCACCTGGGATTTCATATATTTTAGCCCGGCACTGCAGTATCAGGTTAATAAAAAAGATAAGCGTGGAGTGCTTGATAAAGTAGGCACTTATCTTGACAACATCCAATCTACATTTGAAGCTTATCCTGTAGATGGGTTTGGCATGAGGACAACCACAACATATGATTGCGTAGTTGAGGCATTTAAAGAAGGTAATTTAGATTTTACTTTCAGCGACACTAAAAATAAGAAATACGCGGTAACCCTTGGGCAAAGATACGCGCGTCAATACGATTACGCTGTAGATACAGCTGAATATAGCTCTCAGACAACCCTTGATTATACTTACCAGCTTACTAATAAATTACAGTTTAAGAATTACATGCGCTATGAATTTAAAGGCGGGGACTTTTTAGAGCAGCAATATTCTCTCAGGCAGGATTTACATTGCTGGTGGGCTGATTTTGGCGTAACCGTGGATAAACAAAGAGAGGGCGTTACTGACCTTACATTCTGGTTAACTTTCACGCTTAAGGCTTTCCCGGATGTCAGCCTTGGCTTTGACCACAGCTATAGCGGTTCTAAAACAAGCTATTAGAAGCACGAATTTAATTTATTCTGTATATGAAAATATTACCGAAGTATAAGATTTGCGTAATAGGGGCTGGGCATGTCGGCTTAGTCAGTGCTGCGGGCTTTGCGGAGCTCGGATTTAAAGTTGTTTGTATTGATAACGATAAGAAAAGAATAGGGTTATTAAATAAAAAAATACTACCGTTTTATGAGCCGCAGTTAAGAGATTTAGTAATAAAGAATTTAAAAAAAGGTAATCTTGTATTTTCTTCATCGCTGGAAGAAAATGTAAAAAAAGCGGATGTCATATTTATTGTAGTAGGCACTCCGCCCTTATCGGATGGCTCCGCGGATTTGACCTCGGTTGAAAATATTGCGAGGTTAATTGCCGCTAATCTTAATTCTTATAAATTGATAGTTGAAAAATCTACTGTTCCGGTGCAAACCGGGCAAAAAGTAAAGGAGACTATACTTAGATACAGAAAAAATGATATCGAATTTGATATCGCGTCTAACCCGGAATTTTTGCGTGAAGGAAAAGCTATTTATGATTTTTTTAAACCGGACAGAATAGTTATAGGGGTTGAAACCCCCCGCGCCGAAAATATTCTTAAAAGTTTATATTCTTTAATAGAGGCGCCGATTGTTGTAACCGATATAAATACGGCCGAACTGATAAAACACACCTCAAATTCTTTTCTGGCGATGAAAATTTCTTTTATCAATGCCGTGGCAAGGGTTTGTGATTTATCCGGTGCCGATATCAAAAAAGTAAAAGAAGCCCTGGGCCTTGATAAAAGAATCGGTAAAGAATTCCTTGATGCCGGTATCGGGTATGGGGGCTCTTGCTTCCCGAAAGACGTGGAGGCTTATATCTACATCTCTAAAAAATTAGGGTATGATTTCGGGCTGCTTAAAGACGTAAAAAAGATTAATGATGAACAGCGCCATTATTTTGTAGAAAAAATAAAAGAACATCTTTGGGTGCTTAAAAATAAAAATATCGCTGTTTTAGGTTTATCTTTTAAGCCCGATACTGATGATATGCGTTTTGCCCCATCGATAGACATAGTGAATTATTTTTTAAAAGAAGGAGCGCATGTTAGAGTGTATGACCCTAAGGCGTTTTCCAAAGCGAAAGTGTTATTTAATGATAAAAAAATAAAATTTGCAAAAAATCCGTATGACGCGATAAAAGAGTGTGATTGCGTGTGTGTCCTTACTGAATGGCAGGAATTTGAAAAGCTTGATTTTAAAAGGATGAAAAAATCCATGCGTTATCCCTTGCTTGCTGACGGAAGAAATATGTTCGATAAGGAAACAATACAGCAGGCAGGGTTAAAATATATAGGGATAGGCAGTTAATATCCAAGAATCAAAGACAAATTGCCACGAATAAAATAAGAATTTTTTATCCGTGATAAT
>JBAYMZ010000090.1:0-6213 GCA_041663385.1 Candidatus Omnitrophota bacterium | reverse complement strand
TATTTTAAGAAATTCTGACGGCTGAAAATTTAAACCAAACAAATGAAACCACCTCTTGGCTCCGCATGCCTTTTTTCCGATAACTAAAAGCACCAGCAAAATAATTATAGTAGTAAGCAGTAGCACTTTCGAGTGCCTGCGTAAAAAATCTAAATCAAGTAGAAGGGTCAAGAAAAACAAAACCAGGCCCACGATAAAAAAAATAAACTGCTTCTTAAAGAAATAGGCGGCATCACCGGTGGTTCTGAACGCGGAAAGGCTGGAAGATTCATAAATCATAAGTGTACCGAAAAAAGTAAGCGCCAGGAATGTAAAAAAAATAAATCTGCGGTCCTTGCGAAAGTCTCTTGGTTGAAGATTATCCATTTTATATATTTTTTTAGCTATCTTCCGATATTGTTAACTGCTTCCGCAAATTTCCTTCCTCTTTCCATATAGTTTGAAAACATATCAAAGCTTGAACACATTGGAGAAAATAACACTGTCGCCTTAGTACCAGCGTCACCAAATGAAGCATCTACTACTTCTTTTAAAGAAGAAAACACCTGAGTATTAGCATGCGCTTTTAATGCTTTTTCAATTTTTCCAGCGGCCTGCCCGAAAAGATTAATTTTCTTTACATTTTTTAAATATGGAACTATCGAAGCATAATCAACACCCTTATCTTTGCCACCGGCAATAAGGATTATCGGCCCTTTAATATTGCGAAAAGCCCAAATAGTTGACGATGGATTCGTTGATTTTGAATCATTTATAAAAGTAACACCACCGATATTTCTTACAACCTGCAATCTGTGAGGTATACCCTTAAAACTATTAAACACCTTTAAACATGCAATCTTATCTATAGAGAATATACCTGCTATCTTATAAACACAGGAAAGATTTTCGTTTTCAAACTCAGAAGAAAAATGAATAATTTGCGATTTCATCCGCCTCTCTATAATATTAAGCCCTTCAATATTCTTATTTAGAACTGCCCAATCTTCGGCCTGCTGATTTCTAAAGATATTCATTTTCGCTTCAAAATAATCCCGGAATGTCGGATGCCTATCCAGGTGATTCGGTTCAATATTTAAAAGTGCGGCTACATAAGGCTTAAACTCTATGATCGTTTCCAGTTGAAATGAACTAATCTCAAGGACTATCAAATCATTTTTCTTTGTATCTAAAATAAAAGATGAGACCGGTATGCCAATATTACCGCCAAGGAACACTCTTTTTTTATTTTCCTTAAGTACGCGATAAGTAAGAAAGGTTGTCGTAGTCTTGCCGTTGG
Source organism: Candidatus Omnitrophota bacterium (assembly GCA_041663385.1). Classification (GTDB taxonomy): domain Bacteria; phylum Omnitrophota; class Gorgyraeia; order Duberdicusellales; family 4484-171; genus JAJYOP01. The sequence goes on along the minus strand of JBAYMZ010000090.1, from coordinate 4,934 downwards.
TCCCGGTTATCGCGACAAATTTTGCCTGGGTTAGCCAGGAAGCGAATTCTACTTCACCGACGCAAGGAATTTTTAAACTGTTTGCGATTTTAACTACCGGCGAAGTTAATAAATCCACTCCCGGGCTTAAAATGACCAGTTGCGTATCTTTTACAAAATTTTCGCTGTGGCCGCCAAATTCAAAACTGACGCCACAGCTTCCAAGCTTATCAATCAAAGCAGGATGAAATTTATTTCTTTCTTTTAACTCGGTAACTTTCGCTTTCTTTTTTAAAGTCAAAAGTAAATTGCAAAGCGAATAACCGCTCTTCCCCCAACCAACGATGCATACTTTATTGATATTATCAATATTCATATCTATAGCGTAGAATGTTTAGCGTATACCGTATAGGTAAATTAAAAACTATTTACTCTATACGCTAAACGCTATCTTAATTTTAAGGTCAAAATCGAGATGACCGCGCATATAATCGATACTATCCAGAGCCGGATTATAATTTTGGGCTCTTTCCAGCCTAAAAGCTGAAGATGATGATGCAACGGCGCCGCCTTAAATAACTTTTTTCCTCTTAATCTGACCGAAAGAATCTGCAATATTACACTAAGCGCCTCTAACACAAATAATCCGCCAGTTATGATAAGCAGGAACTCTTTTTTTATAAAAAGTGCGATTGCGCCAAGCAGCCCCCCCATAGAAAGCGCGCCAACATCACCCATAAATACTTCGGCTGGATAAGAATTAAACCATAAAAAAGCAAGGCCGGCGCCAACAAGCGAAAAACATATAATCGCAAGCTCTCCAGCGTTTTCTATAAAAGGGATAAATAAATAGTTAGAAAATTTAGCGTTACCCGCAACATAGCTTAAAATTCCAAAAAAAAGCGCATTTATAATTATGGCACCGATAGCAAGGCCGTCTAAACCATCCGTAAAATTAACCGCGTTCGAAGTTGAAATAATTATCAAAGCCGCCCAGAATATATAAAAATAACCCAGCTCTATAGTTATTTTCTTAAAAAATGGAAAATCTAAAACCGTTGATAAATTTTTGGTAAGCACCACAAAGAGCCCAAGGGCCATACCGACTATAATTTGTTGAATGAGTTTTTGGCGCCGTGAAAAACCTTTACCGGTTTTTGTTTTTTGCAAATCATCAAATAACCCCACAGCTCCAAGCGAAAGTAAAACAAAAACGCAAAGCCAGAGAAAATAATTATCCCACCTGGCCCAAAGCAGGCTGGAAGTAAGTATGGAAAATATAATAAGTATCCCGCCCATAGTGGGAGTCCCTTTTTTTCCTTCATATAATGATTCAAGGCGAACGTGCCCATACATATCGATTTTTTCTATAATCTGAAGGCGCTTAAGCCTTTTTAAGGTAAACCCCCAAAAGGCCATAACCAGTACAAAGGAAGTAATAAAAGCGCAACCTGCCCTAAAAGTTATATATTTGGTAACATTAAAAGCGAAAAAATGTTCCGATAGCGGATAAAGAAGATGGTAAAGCATTATTGCTCCTTTCTGTTATTTTAGAATCAAATCAACTATTATGAATCTTAAGCCTTAGCCTTGGGAAAAGCATCCAAAACTTTCTCCAATTGCATTCCGCGTGAACCTTTAAGAAAAATCAGTGAACCGCTGTCGGCATGTTTACCAATAAAATCAGCGATATCTTCATGCGATAAAAAATGATGCGCGTTTCTATAACCAAGTTTTTTTAAATCCGCTTTTAAATAAGCGGAATATTTTCCAAAAGTAAGCACATAATCAAAGCCGGCATGAATAACCGGTTGTGCAAGCTTCCTATGGTAGTCTTCGCTTTTTGGCCCCAATTCAAGCATATCTGCCACAACTGCAATTTTTTTTGAAGGAAATTTTTTGACCATCCGCAAGGCCTCACAAAAAGCGTATGGATTAGAGTTATAGGCATCGTTCATGAAAAATAAATTACCAATTTTTTTCATTTCCATCCTCTGCGCAGGAAAATCTTTAAAATCATTAAATCTACCTACAAGTTCTTGTATCGGCATCTTCATAAAACTCGCCGCAAGAATCGCCGAAAGCGCGTTATAAATAAAACCGGGAAAACCGCTTGATAGGCGAAGCTTAAATTTATCCTGGATAAGAAAAACCGATTCATTGATATCGCTTTTTAATAATTTCGCGTAAAGATCGCACTTCTTATTTTTTCCAAACCAATAAATGTTTTTGCAAAAATTAACTTTTCTAAGATACGCGTCATCTCTATTTAATACCGCCTTAATCCGGGAGTTAACTTTAAGCAAATCGGTTTTTTCCTTAAACACCCCTTGTAAACTTTTTAAACCTTCAAGATGAACCGGCTTTACAAAAGTAATTATTCCTGTGTCGGGATAGGCAATGTTTGCAAGATTACTTATCTCTCCAGGATGATTTGTACCCAGCTCTAATATTAAAACCTTTTCATCGTTTAATGAAAAAATAGTTTTCGCGACACCAAGGATATTATTTTCAGTCTTATAGTTTTTTAAAACCTTAAAATCCTTTTCAAGTAAATATGAAAGCATTTCTTTAGTTGTAGTTTTTCCTACGGAACCGCTTATCGCGTATACAACCGGGTTTTTCTTCTCTCTTATATAGCGACATACTTTCGCTAAAGTAACATACGCGTCATCGATTAAAAAAACCGGCACCTTGCATTTAAATCCAAATTCTCTTTCTGCAATTATGCAAGACGCGCCATTTTTTATGGCATCTTTTATAAAATCATGCCCATCACTATGCTTGCCTTTTAAAGCTATAAAGGCATCCCCTTTCTTGATGGCGCGGGAATCTATAGAAAACCCGGTTATTGGGGCAAAATGAAAAAGATTGTAGATCTTATATGGGTCCAATAATCTTTCTAATTTACTGAAATCATTTATAATCATTTACTCAGCAATCCCTCCACCACTTTACTATCCTTAAAAGATATTTTTTCATCACCGATAATTTGATAATTTTCATGGCCCTTGCCAGCCACAAGAAGGCAAACTTTATCCGATTTACCTTTAAGCCTTAATGCTTTAGCAATGGCTTTCTTCCTGTCCGGAATTAATAAATAATTCTTGTTATTAAAGCCGCTTTCTATCTGCCGGCATATATCATAAGGATCCTCATTCCTCGGGTTATCTGAAGTAATAACAGTAAAATCAGCAAGGCGCGAAGCAATATGCCCCATTACTTTCCGTTTACCTTTATCCCGGTTTCCGCCACAGCCAAAAACACACACTGTTTTAGCATAACCTATGTCTCTTAAGGTCTCAAGGGCTTTTTCTAAAGAATCCGGGGAATGGGCATAATCAATAAAAATCCCTTTCCTAACCTCTTGAAGCCTGCCCTCGACCCCTTTAAAATTCTTAATGATGTTGATTATATCATTCAGGCTAAACCCAAGAGAAAAAATTGTTGCAATCGCAGAAAGCACATTATATATATTGTGTTTTCCCAAAAGTCCGCACTCTACTTTGTAATATTTTTCTTTGTAAAATAATCCGAATTTTATGCCATTTTTGTCAACTACCAGGTCGCAAGCTTTAAAATCAGCATTCGATTTTATTCCGTAGGTAATAATTTTTTTTACCCCTTTCATCAACTGGGCCGCGCAATCATCATCCTGATTTATTATCGAAACCGCGTTAGCATTTTTAAGAAAAAAACTTTTTTTAGTTAAAAAGTAATTGCGCATGTTTTTATGATAATCAAGGTGCTCTCTTGATAAATTAGTAAAAACGCACCTTGAAAAATCAATTCCTCTTATCCTGTCCTGATCTATCGCATGCGAGGAAACTTCCATAACCACATAGCCTTTTCCGGTTTCTTTTATCTCGCTAAAAATTTTCCGCAAACTAAGAAAATCCGGGGTCGTGTGCGTTGCTTGGAAAGTTTTTTTACCGATTATACACTTTATTGTCCCTATTAGCGAAGCCTTCTGCTTTAAGCCAATCAGTAAATGCTGAATAAGAAAAGCTGTGGTGGTTTTGCCTTTTGTTCCGGTTATGCCTATAACTTTAAGATTTTTATTATCAATCCCATAAAATAAATCAACCGCTTTATAAAACCTCTCATTCATATCCTTTACAAAAACTACAGGTTTACTTAAATTGCATTGCCTAATCCGTTTAAAATCTTTTTTGTCAGCAACAAAAAGTGCCACCTTAGCTTCTATCTTTTTTAAAACAGAAAATACATCAAAAGCACTTCCCGGTTTTATAAAAAATACATCGCCTTTTTTTACAAGACGAGAGTTATCGCTTATATCATTGGCATTTATTGCGCGAATTTCTGGAGTAATATTTAAATCCGGAAAAATTTGTTTTATAGTCATAAACTTTTTGCTTTTTGCTTGGCCTTATCCTTTTCCACGCCCACATCCTCAACCGCTGCATTTTCCGCTCTGAGATATTTTATAGTTTTCTCGGCAATTTTTTTAAAAAGAGGCGCCGAAACAACTCCGCCAAAATGAGATGCCTTTGGTTCAAAAACACTTACCGCTATAACTATCGGTGGCTCAACGCTTGAAACAAACCCGATAAAAGAAGCTCTAAACTTCGTAGATGAATATCTCCGGATTGCCGGATCGTAGCTTTGGGCAGTACCGGTTTTCCCCCCAATTCTTTCACCCTCAAGATAAGCAAGTTTACCGGTGCCGTCTTTTACCACATCCTCTAAAACGCTTGCTGCATGCCGGGCACTAGACGAAGAAATGACTTTTTTACATTCTATCGGTGTTTCTTTAAGTAGACCTTGAGAATAAATGCTTTTAAGAACGTGGGGCTTGACAAGATATCCGTCATTAGCCACCACCGCAAAGCCCCTTGCGAGTTGAACGAGAGTAACGCCAATTTCCTGGCCTATAGGAATCATGTACGGGGAAGTATTCGACCACGCTTTAAGCGGCTTAACGCTTCCCTTTA
>JBAYMZ010000089.1:0-6237 GCA_041663385.1 Candidatus Omnitrophota bacterium | reverse complement strand
TATCGGTTACGCCGGGAAGCAGGGAAGTGACTTTTATTCCGTGATCGCGGACTTCCCAAAACAGGCCCTTTAAGAAAGCGCGTAAACCAACCTTTAAGGAACTATAAACAATAAAATTTCTCGGCAATGGATCACAAAGCGTTGAGCCGGAAACCATATTTATAATTGCGCCGGATTTAGCTTTGATCATATCGTTAATAACCAGACGAATAAGTCTGACATAACCCAAATAATTCGTATGTGCCAAGCGTTCAAAATCTTCAATCGGCTGTTCATGGAAAGGGTGTTGGCTGGAAACGCCAGCGTTGTTTATTAAGATGTCAATTTTGCCAAATTTAACCTTGGTTTTATTAACCAGGTTTTCCAAATCCTCTAACTTCATTACATCGCAGGCAATTGGCAACACTTCTACTTTATATTTTTTTGCAATTTCATCAGCAGTTTCTTTTAACGGCCCTTCGCTTCTTGCGGCAATCGTAACATTTGCCCCCATACTCGCCACAGTTTCAGCAAGCGCCTTACCAATACCTTTGCTTGCGCCGGTTACAATCGCGGTTTTACCTTTCAATTCGGTACTCATCGTAGAACCTCCTTATTTAGGTATCATGTAGCACGTAACAGGTAACACGTGAGCGATTTTAACGTGTTAGTGCGAAGCCTCCCCGTAAGGGGACGTGATACTTGTTACGTATTACAAATTAACGTTTCGCTTCGCGTTCGATTACGTCCTTAAATATCTTCAAATTATCTTTCGAATGTTTATTAATAAATCCTTCTACCTGTTCATCGTTGAATTTTGCTTTTTCATCCATCTCAAAATGCTGGATCCAGACAAGCTCTATTCCGGTTGGACGCGGAGTATAAAGCCAGACAATTTTCATAAACTTAAAAGGAAATTTCGGCTCTTCGCGTTCGGCATAGGCTAAATAATTTTCTTTAAACAAAAGCCGCCACGATTGCCAGCTTCTGCCTTCATCGTCAGTCAGGCGAAAAGTTATTTTATTCCCCTCTTTCTTGACCACTTCTGATTTTTTATATTCCCCACCAAAAAGTTCTGTCCAGCGGGTAATATCGTTTGAAATGTCAAAAATTTTTTCGTAAGGCGCGTTGATTATAATTGAATTAACTGTATGTCCCATTACTTACCTCCATCTTTATTGGTGCACCAGAGCACCAGTTACCAGTCTCCAGTAAAAACTATGAACTGGAAGTTATGTTGTTGCAACTACTCTTGCCCAGGCCGCGGCGGTCAATGAGACTTACGTTTTTTCAAGCCGAAAGGCGAAGAAAAAACGTGTAGTCGAATTGATCCCGCCGAACGCTGCAAAATTCTCTATCCCTGGAAATTCCTATTCCAGGGATAGAGAATTTTTCAGCCTCTTTGTGAGGCGGGATTATTTACTTTCCATCAAGAATTGCAACAACCCGCGCCCAAGCTGCACCTGTCCGTCTTATCTTCACCGGGAAACAAATCACCTTGAAACCAGATTCCGGCAATTTATCTAAATTAGCTAATCTTTCGATATGAATAAATTCACGCTTCCTACCGTGGAAATGCGCGGGATATAATTTTTTGGCGTCTTTTGTTACCAAGAATTCTGTAAGCATAAATTTATAGGGCCGGTCTATACCCATAGTGTCTACGCCAAAAATCTTTATGCCTTTATCTAAAAGATAATCTATCGCTGAAATGTCTACGCCGGGATACTCACTGAAATATTTCGGCCCGCCGAATAATTTGTCGGAACCGGTATATAAAAGAACGATGTCTAAAGGTTTTAATATGTAATTTATTTTTCCCAGCGCGATTTCTAAATCCGCGGCAGTAATAACCTCGTTTGGTTTTTTATGATAAAGATTAAGTTTTACGCCATCTTGATAACACCAATCAAGGGGTATTTCCTCCGCGGTTTTTGAAGCGCGGCCTTCAGACCTTGAACCGTAATGGAATGAATAATCAAGATGCGTGCCGATATGAACCGGTGAGTGCACAATTTCTAAAGATAAAAACTCTTCGTCAGGCAGGTCTTCTTTTTTGACAATACGCTTGCCAAAGAAATATTCAAGTTTACCTTTTAAAGTTTTTCCCATTAAGACACGGTTGAATTTTTCCACTCCGGCTTTATGGGAAATCCGTTCTATTTCAACGTTATGCACTTCAAACGCCCTATCATCTATTGGGAGACTTAGGTCGATTATTTTCATATAATTTATTAAAATTGGAGAAATAACCAATAACCAAGAGACAAGATATCCCCTGCAATCTGAAAGATTGCGGGGACTAAATCCTCGGAATTTTCCTAAAAGGAAAATTCCAGAGGGCAAACAATATTCAAATTCCAATCACCAATAAACAAACAGTATTGCTTGGTTATTGAAATTTGGTTATTGGTCATTGTTTGGTTATTGTATCTTGGAACTTGGTTATTTCTCATTTTTTACTTTCAATAAGTTTTGTTATTTCTAAAGGCGTGGAAAATTTCGTAATTTCGCTTGCCGCGATTTTTACGCCAAACTTCTTACCTAAAGAAATACAAAGCTCAACCATTTCGGTTGAATCTACGCCGATTGAATCATACAATTTTGCATTATCCGTAATTTCCTCTACTTTTACATCCAAAATATCTGCAATTGCGTTTATAACATCTTCTTTTAAGGCCACGATTACCTCCTTATAAATTTATCTTTAAAGTTTTGGATGCTTTTTAAAAAAATCCCAAATCAAATCAGTGGCAGAAATTTCCTGCGTCGGTTTATCGACATTTCCATAGCGGATACCCTCGATACCTCCAGGCCAACAATGCCCGCCGTCTTTTATTGTATACAGGACAACTTCAGTATCAGCCTTTCCACCGCTATACTGTTCCTTAACGATACTACCAAACTCTTCTTTTATCGGAACCAGCTTACAGCCGTCATGCTTAACCCAAAAATCAACTGCATAGGCCACAGATTTATCGTTTCTTTCTTCACCACCAGAAGCCTTGCCAATACCGCCATTATAGGGGACATATTGATCCGCTGTACCATGAAATATAATTACGGAAAGCGGATTAACAGGAAAGCTCTGGCCGTAATTTAATGCTCCAGAAACAGGTGCAATTGCGGCGAACTTATCCGAAAGCTCGCATCCAAGACGATACGCCATCATCGCGCCGTTAGAAATTCCGGTTACATAAATTCTTTTCGTATCGATATTATAATCTTTTTCTATCTGAGCAATGAGCTGCCTAAAAAAAGCAACATCATCGATATTACTATTTGCTTCTCCCAAACGCTTGCTGCCATCATTCCATCCAAGAAGCCTATCCTCTAATTTACCGGACCCGTTAGGATAAACCACGACAAAACCTTCCTGGTCTGCTTTTGGATTCATCTGCGACATGCGCATTGCGTTATCGGCATTCGCTGTGCCGCCATGCAAAACAAATACAAGCGGATACGCCTTAACTTTCCTATATTGTAAAGGAACATGTATAAGATAGGTTCTTATTTTCCCTTCAACGCTAATAGACTTTTTTTCGTCGTTTGTCTGCGCGTTACTTCTTGCTCCGCGCCTTTCCTGTATTCGTTGCTTTATTTTTTCTCTTACATTTTCCCGTAAACTATCTTGGGAATAAACACAGGGCACATTTTGCAACAAGCCACACAGCAAAAACGCTGCAACAATCTTATATTTCGTCATTATTTCTCTATTGCCAAGACTACATTTATTCCGCCGCGGCCGCGCGCAAGTAGCAACGCTTTATTTATCTTTTTTTCCTTTGCAACGTTTGGCGTATAATCAAGATCACAATATGGATCGTGCATTTCATAATTTATTGTCGGTAACACCGTACTGTGGTTCATTGAGAACAAAGTAACGATTAAATCAAGCGCGGTTTGCGCGCCGAGTAGATTTCCGTACATACTTTTCGGAGCGCTTAAGGCGATACCTTTAAGTTCTTTCCCAAAAACATTCTTTAGCGCTCGTGTTTCTAAATAATCGCCCATAACTGTGGCTTCGGCATCAAGGCAAATATAGTCCACATCTTTCTTTGACCAGCCAGCGTCTTTTAAACATTCTTCTATCGCGTATTCAAAACATTCTGAATCCGGGCTGTAACGCGCGTAATGATAACCATCTGAAGAAAAACCTATGCCTTTAATATACCCGTAAATATTTACGCCTCTTTTTTTGGCGTGGCTTTCAGTTTCAAGATTAACAATACCAGAGCCTTCTGCCAAAACAAATCCGTCCCGGTATAAATCATAAGGCTTATAAGCTTTTTTTGGATTGAGATTATTTTTTGATAATTGCCCGCAGGTGTTTGAACTTAAAAGCGCGTAAGGCGTAATCGGCGCTTCCATTCCTCCGGCAAGCACATAATCATTTTTTCCTTCGTCGATGATTTTTGCTCCATACCAAAGTGCGAGCGCGCTTGAGGCTTTATCGCAAACTACAGTTTTGCTGTAGCCTTTAATGCCGTAATAAATTGTGATTTGCCCTTGAGGTGCTGCCGGAAACCAGGCAGAAGCCATATAAGGAGAAACTCCTTCTCTTCCTTCTATATACATATCGCGCAGTTCTGTCTCGGCAAAGAGCCAGCCGCCAATAGCATTACCCATAAAAACACCCATGCGGGTTTTATCGACATTGTTTAAATCTATTTTTGCATCAAGAAGCGCCTGCTCACTGGCAACCAGCGCCATATGCGAAAACACATCAATTTTTTTAACTAACCTTGATGGTAAATGTGAATAGTGATCAAGCTCATGCACTTGCCCGGCAATCCGTGACGGATACAAAGACGCGTCAAAACGTGTAATCTCATCGATATACGAACGGCATTTTTTTAGATTTGCCCAGAAAGTTTCCTTTTTTAATCCTGCCGGCGAAACAACACCGATACCTGTTATTGCAACTCTATCTTTCATTTCTCTCCTCACTTCGTTTGGAAGTCCACAGTCCATAGACCATAGTTCATAGTTTTAGTCTATGGACTATCGACTGTCGACTATGGACTATTTTACCCATTTCTTAAATATAATCGAAGAATGAATTCCTGAAAAACCGCTACTTGTCTTTAATATATAATTAGGCATATACTCTCTTTTTACATTCGGAATATAATCCAGATCGCATTTTGGATCCGGCTCTTCCTGATTGATTGTCGGCGGCAACCACCCTTTTTCAAAAATCATCGCGCAAAGAACGCTTTCTACCGCATTTGCCGCAGCTAAAGGATGGCCGATCATTGACTTTACTGAACTGATTGGAAGCTTGTAAGCGTATTCGCCAAAAACTGCTTTGTAAGCGCTGGTTTCAAAAACGTCGTTTTGGCGAGTCGATGAACCATGCGTATTTATATAATCTATCTCTTCATTTTTTATGCCCGCTTCTTTTATGGCATCTTTAATGCACCGCTCCATTGCTTCACCATCTTCCGGTAAATCCGTCATGTGATACGCGTTACAGCTTGTGCCGTAGCCGACAATTTCTCCGTAAATATGCGCGCCTCTTTTTTTAGCGTGCTCAAGTTCTTCAAGAACCAGAATGCCCGCACCTTCAGACATAACAAAACCATTTCTCTTATTATCAAAAGGACGGCTGGCTTTGTGCGGCTCATCATTATTTTTCGCAAGGACATTCACCACGTCAAAAGCAGCAAAGGTGATAGGACAAACCGGCGCTTCAGTGCCGCCGGAAATAACCATATCCTGTTTGCCGTCACGAATAAGCTCAAAAGAAAATCCAAGCGAATCTGTTGCCGCGGTGCATCCGGTTGAAACCGTACAATTCAGGCCTTGTGCGCCGTAAATTGCGCCAACTTCCGCGCTTGGCGTATTAAACATTGCCGCGTCATAAAGATAAGGCCGGCCTTTTCTTGGATCAATCGGCCGCTTTCCCCAATCCGTAACTAAAAGGAATTCTTCTTCCATAAAACGCGTTCCACAAATCGCGTTGGCTAAAATTACTCCGCAGCGCTTTGTGTTTATTTTTTTAAAATCAACATTCGCGTCTTCGACTGCCTGCTTTGCTGCGGCAATCGCGAACTGAACATATCTATCCATGCGAATATGATCTTTAATGCCAAAGTTAAGCGGATCAAAACCTAAATCCTGCGAAGCAATCTTTGAGACAAAAAGGCTGACGTCAAAATTTTCCACCCGCTCGACAAAAGACTTGCCCGCGACAAGGTTATCGTAAAAAGTATTCTTGTCTTCTCCTGCCGCACTGATTACTCCAATGCCGGT
>JBAYMZ010000088.1:0-6279 GCA_041663385.1 Candidatus Omnitrophota bacterium | reverse complement strand
GGCGTCATCTTGGGATTTAATTCGGACATAACATCAGTAGGCTTGCCAGGCGTAAGGTTGATGATAAAAAATGAAAGAATAGTAATCCCGATGAAGGTTATTAGGAGTTCAACAGATTTTTTGGATAAATAGTTAAGCATGCCTGGAAAAGATTAAGGCTAAGGTTAAGTGTTTTTTAATAAGACGCTAATTAAAGAGTTTAGCTCTTTCCATATGTCTTCAATAAGTTTATTATTTTCTTTAAAGTTTTCTTCAGAAAAATATTTAACACTTTTTCCATAAATAAGATGATTTTTAGTTTCAGCTAAAGATCCACGGGAATCATAATAAAAGTTGAGCTTGTCTTTAATATGCTTCCTTCCAAAGCCTTCGGCCAAATTCCCCGAAACAGACAACGATGAGCGCCTGATTTGAGAAGTTAATCCAAAATCCTCTTTTTTGGGTAATTTTTCTGTGAGATTAAAAATGTTTACCGATAAATCCATGGCCTTTTTCCAAACCGGCATCTCTTCAAACGAATTATATCTCATGTGCTCAACCTCAACCTTAACCTAAACCTTCTTACCTTTCAAGCTTGTACTTCTGCAACGCCTTCGGAACGTACCACTTCTCTATATTATACCCTATGCCGATTGGCGCGGGGCGAATGCCTTGAAATCTTGAGCTGACAATTGGTAAAGCATCAGGAACATACAAAAACACATAAGGCAATTCCTCAGCAAGAATTTCCTGGATTCTAAAATATGCTTTCTTCCTTTCCTCTACATCAAAAACCCTTCTGCCTTTTTCAAGCAACTCATCAACCTCGCTGTTTTTAAAACTTACAAAGTTAAGCTCCTTCTCTTTGGTTTTTGAAGAATGCCAGATATCATATTGATCCGGATCCAAACCTATACTCCACCCCAAAATTACCGCCTCAAAACGTTTTTTATCGATAAACCAATTAATAAACGCCGACCATTCAAGCTGACGGATATTTACTTTTATGCCGATTTTGTTCAGGCGATATTGAATAATAGTCGCGGTTTTTATCCGGATAGTGTTGCCCATATTGGTAAGAATGGTGAATTCAAATTTTTTGCCGTCTTTTTCTAAAATACCATCGCCATCAACATCCTGCCAGCCGGCTTCTTTTAATAATTCTTTAGCCTTATCCGGATTATATTCATATTTTTTGACATTGGGATTGTAGGGCCAGGTATTTGGAACATACGGACCGGTTGAAGGACTGGCTAAACCAAGAAGAACACCTTTAATTATTTCCTCTTTGTCTATCGCGTAAGCAATTGCCTGCCGGATTTTTTTATCCGAAAACCATGGGTGCTTAAGATTAAAACCTAAATAGGTGTAGGTAAATGAGGGGTATTTAAATTTACTGTAATTTTTTTTAAAATATTCGTCGTCAGTTTGTTTTTTGTATTGCAACGGAGTTACCCCACTCCAATCAAGGCCTCCTGATTTTAACTCTAGAAACAACGTGGCAGGGTCAGGTATAATACGATAAATTACACCATCTAAGTAAGGCCGGCCTTCAAAATAATCTTGATTATAAGTTAATAATATTTTTTGCCCGGGAATCCATTCTTTAAATTTAAACGGTCCGGTTCCTATGGGATGCCTTACCATTTCACTTTTGGTTATATCTTTTCCTTCCAGAATATGTTTAGGAAGGACAATGAGGCTGCCCCAGCTGCTTAAAGCCGGCGCGAAAGGTTTTTCGTAGGTTACTTTGAAGGTATATTTATCTAAAACTTCAGCGGTTTTAACCTGCAGGAAATCTTCTTTGTAAGCGCTCGGAGTATTGTCATCGATAATGATTTTATATCCAAATAAAACATCGTCTGCGGTAAATTCTACACCATCATGCCATCTTACGCCCTTTTTTAGATGAAATGTTATGGTGAGGCCGTCAGGGCTTATGTCCCAATTTTCAGCCAAGTCTCCTATTAAGGTAAGATCTTTGTCGTATTTTATAAGTCCGTTAAAAACAAATCCGCTTACTTCATGGGATGCGCTATCAGAAGAAAGCATAGGGATGAGGTTACTTGGTTCACTGCTTGAGCCAATTACGATTTCGTCACCGTAGGCAGGTTGATTATTTTGATTTGTCGCTGACTTTAAGAAAATTTGCGGAAAAACAAGAAGCAAAAGAAATACACATGAAGATAGGCCCCTGCGAACGCAAAAAAAAGAATGCATACCTGTTATTAGTCAATGGAATAAACTTTGTACAACCAGTACCTTAAACTATTTTCTCAAGAGTAAAAGGTAAAATCCTGTTAAACAATACTCCTGCGCGCCATTTGCCGCGAATATTACTACACCAACAAACCTTTCCTTCCATAGCCAGCGAGTCAAGTTTCGCGCTTGAAAGCTCAAGCTTAAGATGGCTATTGACCTTCAGCGGGTAATCAGCGATAACGCCTGCACCCTTGTAGCTGATGTCATTGCAATAGATGTTATAAATCTTCTCATCAGCTAACTTCGCGATACCTTCAAAGAAACAACTAAACCTTTTGTACGCACGTCTGTAACCGAAAGCGTCTTCATTCATATGGCACCTCCTTCGTTACGATACAATTTTACCCTTTAATGAAATTAAATCAACCCTGATAATTTTATTCTATTTTTCACCTCCTTTTGCTAACGCTATTTTTAGTGCAGTATCACCCAGCCCAAAAGCGATATATTATTTTTCCCATGCAACGGCGAATCATTTATTATGATTTGCTTTCTTCCTGGGATAAAAGTTGCCGGACTAAAGACAAAATGTTTTTCCATTTTAGATACCGCAACGGTTTCACTTTTTTTTCTCCAATGGAAAGACAGAATTATCACTAACCTTTGCCAGCGAAGTAGATATTTTTTGATATACTCCGTCTTCGACTAACTTGAACTTACTCCAAAAACTATCAAGCAAAACCTGGAATACTATCTTTCTTTGATAAAAATTCTTTGAATGATAAGAATTATTGTCTATGAACAAAAGGCCGTTCGGCTTCAAAGCGTTCCAGGCATTATGAATACTCTGTTCGATATCTTTCCATCTTGTAACGCTCTGCCCTAAAACGCTGTTCATTACTACAATATCCAAATCTTTACCGAAAGAACTCGGATCTCTAACGTCACCTTGCTTTAATTCTACAAGTGATAAGAATTTATCTTTCAACGCAAAGATGCCTGAAACTTTTTGATAAAAATATTGTTTAATAGCAGTTTCCAGCTGCACGGGGATATCTCGTTCCCTTGTCCAAGCTAATAATTTAGGATTGGGAACTACGTAATCCGCACCTGTAATTTTAAAAGTCCGGCGTGGGAAAAGTGCATCTAAAAACACCGCAAGAGAATAAGCATCCTCGCCATGCCAAGTAGCCTGAACAATAATATTTACCGTTTGGTCAGATGAAATTCCTTGAACATACCTCCGGATACTTTCCAATTGTTTCGGATACCGAAACCATGATGCCCAATACGGCATAATTCCAAATTCTTTGGCGAATGGTGTATTAAAAAAATCTGTCAACCTTCTTGCCGTTTCTTGAATCTCCTGACAATATTGTATTGGCGATTTCCCATTGGCAAGACTCCGCAAGCTAACAATATTTAAAGATTTTGCAGGGACGATTACGACACCATCAACCGCAACGGGATGCGGCATAGGTAATCCAAGCTCGGCAAATAAAGCCCTAAAATGATCCAATACCTGCCTTTCATCTTTCCATGTCAATAATTTAAGCGGCTGTAATGTTTCGCCGGTAACCGCAGTAACTCCTGACATTGCTTTAACATTTCCTTGCGTAAGACTAGAAACAGAAACTATATTACTTCCTGCAGAAGAAGCTTGGCGTATATAGTTAACCTTCCAAAGCATAGCATCTTCGCCTGCTGTAACTATTTTTTTACCGTTAGGGCTAAAAGCAATTGCTCTTATGTCTCCTCTACGATAACCGCTCTCATAATATCCGCTGGAATGCCCACGCAAATTAAAACTCTTATTTAATTGCGTATCGTATACTACGGGAGCCCTGCCAAGCATGCCAGCGGCTACTTTTGTTGCATCGTGGCTAACAGCAAAGGCTAATACCGAATCAGCACAACTCAATACTCTACGGCATTTAAAGCTGTGAGCATCCCACACTCTAATACTTTTATCATTACTACCGGTGAAAATAAAATTTCCGCAATGAGATGCGCTAATTGCATTAATTTCACGATTATATTCTTTTTCTCCGGCACCATGCGCGGCTACAATAAAGTTTTTGCCGGTTTGCCTATCCCATACATAAATATTTCCATTCGCTGTCCCTGTAATTACGGCTTTTCCGTCACACTTGTAAGTGACGCTTAAAACTGCCGACGGATGCTTAAGCGTAACAATACAATCTCCGCTTTCAATGTTCCATATTTTTAAAGTCCCGTCTTTACTGACGCTGGCTAGTTCATTTTTATTCGCCGGGTTAAAAGCAATGGAACAAACTGCTGCGTCATGGCCTTCTAATCTAGAAAGTTTTTTATAAATATCGCCGTCCCAAATCATTACAGCACCATCGTCACCGGAAGTAGCAATTCTGCTTCCATCGAAATTAAAAGTAACCGCGTTAACGCTCTTATTGTGCCCATCTAACGCATCGAACAAAACGCCATTCTCATCCCATAAACTAACTCTGCCGTCGCTATCTCCCGTAGCAATAACTCTGCCGTCGGGGCTAAAAGTAACCGCCTTAACAGTAGATGTTGATTGTTCGAAAATATTGTCTCCCCCTCCCAGTGTACGCTCCCAAATAATATCTTTGATTACACTTAAAGATATTGGCTGGCGGCCTTTCGAGCTATCCCCAGCGGAACTTGAAGCGCTCTGATTTTTAAATTTATCGAAACCAAAAAAAAGGTTTTTATTATCACTGCCGCGACGGCTTCCATCAATACCTTGATAATTTTGAGTCAAAACGGAACTTGACGCACTGGTTGCTTTTTTATCTTCTAACTGAACAAAAGTTTGCATCTTTATTAATTTCATACCCTGAGAAGCAAATATGTCAATTTTTGCGCGGTGGCCACTTATTTCTGTGGCTGTTATAGTAAGACCAGGGATCATTTGTTTTGGCTTTTGCTTAACGTTTACGGTGCCGGTAGCAGAATTTACTACCGCACCGGTTACACCGTTAACCCTTGTTACCCGATAAGAAAGAAGATAAGGGATTATATCTGCAATCTCAATCCGAAGCGTAGTGCCCTTACATATGACATCACCTTTTTTTACACTAAATCTATAATGCTGATGCTTTGCGAAAGACGATGCCTTTGGTTTAGTGCTGCAAGGAGTATAACCTAAGACAGGTTCAACGCTTGACGGCTGGCCAAAATCTCTTAAGAAAGGCAGGCTCGCTAACTCACCTAGGGTGTGTATTGAACGCACGGCAGTATTTTTATAAACGAACTCCATTGTATCGAGAACATCTTCTTGGCCTTTAATGATTAAATGTTTACCCGCCGGCATACCGCCGGCTATAAGTAACTTTGCTGTTAAAACGAGGTCGTCAAACGAAGCCACTGTCTCCTGGCCTCTTGTTACATTCCTAAACTGCCGATACACACCTGAGGTGATATTCGGCAAACCAAGCCTTAGGTCAGAATTGTCACTCGTATCATTTATCGGCCCTTTTATATCACCGCGTATGGCAGACTGTCCGTCGATGACTCCCGTGGGAACGAAAAGTTTTAAATCTTCATGTGCTGCTATCTTTCCAAAAATCCCTCCGGCAAAATAAGCGCTGTTTTCATCCTTAGGCAACAAAGAGAAAAATACTTCAGCTCGGGGCAATGTCCGGTGTTCTTCATGATATTGCCGTTGCAATCTATCCAACTCTTGCACAATTTCTTTGGCAGACTTAGGAAGCAGTTGTTCCGCTGGCTGCCGAGGTAACGAATTTTTATCTGGAACCGTGCTGGAAGATCTTACTGGTTTACCAAGCATATCAAAATAGTAATCATATCTGTTTTTCTTCTTAAAGCCGGCAATCATTAGTAATTTTCTTAAACTTTTTATTCCCGGCCCTTCTTCTTGTGGGAGATCGTTCAGGCCAAAACCCTTAATTGGTACCTCCCCGAATATTCTGCTATTAACACACATTGCCATAATCAAAACCAATACTTCGCTGCCATAGCCTTCATCCTGATAATTAGGGTTTGTCCTTGCTTCTGAACCATCATGTATACTGTAACGAAATCTCACACATCCCACCTTGGAATAATAATCAATTACACCGTGACCGATATAAT
>JBAYMZ010000087.1:0-6363 GCA_041663385.1 Candidatus Omnitrophota bacterium | reverse complement strand
GCATCCATGCCGATTTTTTCATGGATAAATTTTATCCGTTCAAGCGCTGCCTCATGCGTATCAACAACTGAGGCCTGGGATATGCCGACAGAGGCTTCCTCGCATAATGGTTTTACGATAACCGGAAGTTTCGGCCGCTTTTCGACTTTTAATTTTTTATTTTTTGGAAAAGTGTGGAAACTCGGCACGCGGATCTTATGAAAACTTAAGATTTTTTTGCTTAAGGCTTTGTCGTTACAAATCAAAAGGCCCGCAGGGCTTGCGCCGGTAAAAGGCACGCCTAGCATCTCAAGAAACCAGGCGGCATTTCGCTCTAATCCGGTTTTATTCCTGAAGCCTTCCATAATATTAAATACGACATCAGGCTTACTCTGCTTGATCTCCTCTATCAAACCGTTTATGTCATCAAATACACCGAGCAAACTTACCTCATGGCCGTTTTCTTTTAAGGCCTCAAAAACATTAAGTTGGGTATCCCAATCAGGTTCTTTGAATTCTTTGGCAAAATCATAACCCCGCTCGGTTTTGTAAGGTGACTCAAAAACCAGGAGAACTTTTAACTTCTTATCCATTGTTTTCTCAAAAACCTTCCGGTATGAACGTAATTCATAACCAGCGCCGTAACATAAATAGAAACCTTAAGTACTGCCTCTTGTTCAGACATCGGATTAAGCAAGCCAAGCTCTCGTGAGCGGCTAATTAGCGTTTCCAGCAAATCATTGATGATGAATTTTTTTTCGCCGCTCCAGACAGAAACATTAGTTGAAATAACTTCTTTGTATTTTTTTATTATACTATAAGCAAAGGGTAATTTGCTATCGTCTTTTTTTTCTTTGACCGCGAATATTTTTGTTAAGTTGGTATCATGGTAATCTGGAAAATCCTCAGCATAAACATGTTTTTTCTTTTTATAATAATTGGAAAGAGTGAGATTTAAAGTTGAAGCTTTACGGTATTTTCTGCCGGTTTTAACCAGCGGCGGCTTATCTTTAATTTCAAGCACAACCTCTTCAACATATTGAAGCTTTGCGATAGCCTTCCAGCCTTTGTAGATAGCACGCCAGTCAAAACCAGGAGTGAGCCAGACGGCAAAAGTTTCAGCAAAATCCTCATCTGGATGGCATTGGGCGTAGAATTTTTCTAAGTGCCGGACAAAGCTTTTACTGTACGGCCTGAAGCGATAAGCGTCAAGATAGGCTTTGGAAAACTGGCCAAAGACTCTTTTCCAATCAGGAGTCTGATATAACTTGTAGGCATAATTAATGGCGTGGCCGGCTTCATGACGCAGTAACATCATGCACCAGGCTCGTGTTTCGCCTTCTGCCTCACGCATCATCTTTTTTTCAAGTTTTATAAGCGCCGGATGGGCAAGAGAAAATGGTATGCCGATTTGCGGATCCTGATCAGGGGAAAACCATTCATCAGCAAGATAACAGACGGGTTTAAATTTTATACCTTTTGCGTCAAGCTCCTCATAAAGCTGTTTGACACAATCCGCAAGCCAGGTACCTTCAATGCTAAGTGGTAGGTATTTGATACGGAATTTAAGTAATTCCTCTTCGGAGAGCGTAGACAGGTCTATCTTGTCTTTTTGAATCATTCTTTAAATTTTACTGCTGGCAATCAAACCGGTCAAGGTGATTATTCGTAAAAACTCTATAAACTTAACCACCTTCCACCGCGTAGGTGGAATGATTTATGAAAGTTTCTTGATGGCTTCGATGCGTTTAAGCACCGGCGGATGGCTGTAATCTAAAAATACCTTTAACGGATGCGGGGTTAAATTAGAAAGATTATCCACAGTTAATTTTTTTAGTGCCGCGACAAAGGCTTCCGGCTTGCGATACGTTGTGACGGCAAATTTATCCGCCTCATATTCATGCTTTCTTGAAATCACATTTGAGAAAATCGAAAGGAATAAATTTATCGGGCTGTAAAGAAACCCGAAGAAAATCAAACTGGCATAGATAGAAAGGTTTTGCATTTTAAATGCCTCAAACAAGCCTTTATTGTTTATAAAAAATGAAAGCACAAAAAGCATCATGCCGGTAGTGATTATCGAAAGAAACATACCTTTTATAAAATGTTTCTTTTTGTAGTGGCCGATTTCATGAGCAAGCACCGAGACAAGTTCATCAATAGTTTGTTTTGCAATCAGCGTATCAAAAAGCGCGATGCGCCGGAATTTTCCAAATCCGGTAAAAAAAGCGTTTGATTTGGTTGAACGTTTAGAAGCGTCCATTTTAAAAACGCCGGCAAGAGCGAATTTTTGGGTTTTGGCGTAATTTTCTATGGCACTTTTAAGTTCCCCTTCTTCAAGCGGGATGAATTTATTAAAAAGCGGCATAATCACAACCGGAGCAATAAACAATAAAAATAATTGGAATATAGTTACGGCAATCCAGCAGTAAACCCAAGCCATACTTCCGGCTGCCTCGAAAAACCAAAAAATTACCGAGAGTATGGCCGACCCGATAATCGCAGTCAGGATAAAGGCTTTTACCATATCAAGAATAAAAGTTTTGATGGTGGTTTTATTAAAACCATATTTTGCCTCAATACAAAAGGTGTGATACGCGGAAAATGGAATGCTTAAAATTTGTGCGGCAAAAGTAATGATTCCGGTAAAAATAAGGCCGGTTAAAATGGGGTTTTTCGCGAAATTGCGCGCGATAATATCGATAAAATTAAAACCTCCAGATAAAATAAAAATCACGGTAATTGTCGTAAATATTGTATCTTTTATCAGGCCAAAATTAACATTTTCTTTTAAATATTCCTGGGAAAGTTTGTATTTTTCGGCATCATAAAAACCTTCAAATTCAGAGGGGAGTTTTTCCGAAGCGTTTTTGACGTTTAATTTCTCAACCAATAGGCTGAGGAAATATTCGATGACGATAATTAAAAGAATTATACTCAGGTAAATATTCATAATTAATTCATTATACCAAATTCTATTGGTTTAAAAACTTTTCTTCGGTGCGTTTTATTTCGTTATCAACTTCCCGTATCTGCTTATCCATCTCTTCAACAATTCCGGCGTAATAACGAATCAGTTCTTCTCCGTGGCGCGGGTTTTCGATAACACGCGCTTTGGCGTAACGCTCGACTTCAAGTTTTTCTTTTGTCTTGCGCAATTTTTTTATTTTATTGGCCAGTACTTCATTGTGCCTTTTAGCTTCATCCAAAGTTAACTCTTTATGTTTGTGTTCTTTATGCGTGAATTCATTTTTTCCGCCATGAGCATGCTTTGCCGCGGAATGTTCGCTTACTGGGTTACCCTTATCAACTTCCTTCTTGTGAAGATAATACTCAAAGTTTCCGGGAAATTTTGTAATTGTTCCATCCTTAACTTCAAACACGGTATTGGCAACTGATTCTACAAAATAAATATCGTGGCTAATGAAAACAATTGTCCCCTCATATTCGTTGAGCCCTTTAATCAAAGCGTCAACCGCATCAACATCAAGATGAGTAGTTGGCTCATCAAGCAAAAGAAAATTCGGTGGGTTAACCAAGAGCTTTGCAAGAATTAGCCTGCTCTTTTCTCCGCCGGAAAGAACCTTTACTTTCTTTTCGATATCATCGCCTTTAAACAAAAACGCGCCAAGAATTGTCCGTAAACTTTCCGGCGTGGCATTATTTTTTGAGGCTGAATAGACTTCTTCCATCACTGTATTATCGGCGTTTAGAACATCCATGCGGTCTTGAGAAAAATATCCCATGGTTACGTTATGGCCGACGTTTCTTTTTCCTTCATTGATCTCAACCACACCGGCAAGGATTTTAAGCAAAGTAGATTTGCCGGCGCCGTTTTCTCCGGCAAGAACCGCTTTTTCACCTTTGATAATTTCAAAGTCGATATTTTTATACACTTGAGTTTGGCCGTAAGATTTTGAAATTCCCTCTAAATTTATTACGCGATAGCCACTTGAGGTTGTCTCGGGAAAATGAAAACCTCTGATACTGTCCCTTCTATCTTCCGGAACAACAACAAGCTCCATTTTTTCAAGGACTCGTTTTTTTGCCCGGACCTGCGAAGCTTTATTGGGCTGAGCGTGAAACCTGTCGATAAAACGCTGGTATTGCTCGCGTACTCTTTCCTGTTCTTTAAATTGTTTTACAAGATGGTTTCGCTGTTCGTCAAGAATCGTGCGGTATTGTTCATAGTTACCTTTTATTTTAGCAATCTTAGAGTTTTCCAAAATCATTGAGTGATCAGTTACTTCATTTAAAAATACTTTATCATGAGAAATCATTACAAATGTGCCTTTATAACTGGCCAGATAATCTTTAAACCAAAGCGCGGCATTTAAATCCAAGTAGTTTGTAGGTTCATCGAGAAGCAGGCAGTCATAATGGCAGACAAGAAGCTTGGCAAGGAGAACCCTCATCTGCCATCCGCCGCTCAAGTTTGTTATCGGGCGGTTAAAATCTCTTTCTTTAAAACCAAGGCCGCTTAAAACTATTTTACCTTTATATTCGAGCTCGAAATACCCCAAGGCTTCAAGCCGGTGCGTTATGTCGCCATAATGTTTTGTCGCGGTTTCGCTTTTGGCTTCTAACTCTTCTTTTTCTTTTTTAAGACGGGAGATTTCAGCATCACCTTCGGTTATTTCTTTTAATACTGTGTGATCCGAAGGAAAACTTGATTCCTGAGGAAGGTAGCCGATGCGAATATTTTTATTAAACTGGACATGGCCGTCGGTCGGCTCCATGTCGTTAAGAATTATCTGAAAAAGCGTTGATTTTCCTGCGCCGTTTGGGCCAAGGAAAGCAACTTTTTCACCTCGATTAATCGTGAGGGAAACATCTTTAAACAGGTCCCTATCGCCGTAACTTTTAGTTAAACCGTGTAGTGCTATCATTTTGGGAAAGGTTAAGGTTTAGGTTAAGGTTAAGAAAAAGTTAAGGTCGAGACAAAATTACATCTCAGCCTCAGCCTTAACCTTAACCTTTTTTTTGCTATCTATTATATGGATTTTCAGTTTGTTTGTCGCTGTAGCCTTCGGCCGCGCCTTCAGTCAGGCCGCCAACTGCTTTAGCGCCTTGGCCAATTGGTTCGCCTACGGCTTTTGTGCCTTTATGCACTGTTTCGCAGCCAACTAGAAAAAATAAAGCTAAAATAATATATTTCATTACGCTTCTCCTTAATGAACACAGCATTTTTTCAAGCCTTTGTGGCGAAGAAAAAATGCTAGTGCGAATTAACCCCGCCGAGCGTCAAAAAATTATGGAACAGAATTTTTTGACATCCCCTGCGAGGCGGGGTAATTAATCAAGTACCAAATCTGAAACCTTAATCTCACCTGTACTACTTAGAACTTTTGCCTTGGAAAATTTCGGCTGAACTTCTGAAACAACAATATCGCCGATTTTTGTTTTTTCTGAACCTAATTCCACTCCGGTTTCCGGATCAACCAAAGCTTCGCCTTTTCTATATACAGTAAAATTTTCTCCGCTTGAAATACCGGCATCAGAACCGGCATTTACATAAACCAAGCCATCCTTAACCGTAACCACTCTTCCCTGCCAGGCAAGTTTCGCTGACTTTTTAGCAATATATTCTACTGCTCTATCAATGGCAATTTGCGTGGCTTTACCAAGCGGTGTTTCTTTAAAACTGGAACTTCCGATACTAAAACCACCGCTGTAGCCGATACCAAAACCTGAAGCGTCAGCTAACCCCTCAACGCGCTGTGAATCAAGAATTTCACCGGTAGTTGAATCAATAATTTGAACGATAATCGCAATATGCGCGTTTGATTTTGACATGCCGATATTTACACCGCTGATACTTAATCCTTGTGCGCCGCCTGAAGTGTTTTCCTGAAATTCAGTAATATTTCCGGTAACAAGTATTTGCGCCGGAATTACTTTTCCGGTTTGCGCGGCAAGAGACTTAGTCAACCTTCCGCTTTGCGCTAAATCCTGCTCGGATAATACCGCGCCTAAATCCTTGCGGCTTAAAACGATGAACTTTCCACTCTGTTTTAACGCGTCGGTAAGCTGCGCGGCAAAATCATCGCCAAGCGTCAGATATGAATTTATACCGGAAGAGTTATCGAAACGCGTTACGGCAATTGTTTTTCGCGGGCTGCTAAGCTTTGAATTGTTTTGAGTAAAAACGTTTGTAGCAGGAATCAACAAAACCGCACAGAATACCACAAAATACCTAATTTTCTTCATGTTTATGCCTCCTTTTGAAACCTCATTATAAGCGAAAATTGAAAATATTCAATCACTTTACAGTAAACGATAATGCTCTCAATCCTCTAAATTACCCATTCAATAAACCTGACAATAAGCCAAAAAAGAATTCTTCTGCTCTACGCAATTTTTCCCCTGTCTCAAAAAGGCAAG
>JBAYMZ010000086.1:0-6426 GCA_041663385.1 Candidatus Omnitrophota bacterium | reverse complement strand
CCAAAGAACCCAAAGAACCCAAAGAACCCAAAGAACCCAAAGAACCCAAAGAACCCAAAGAACCCAAAGAACCCAAAGAACCCAAAGAACCTGATGTCTTACCAGCAGCGGAAGTCTCAATTGATCTTACTAAGGTAAGAAATATTGGTATTATGGCACACATTGATGCCGGTAAAACTACACTGACAGAAAGGGTTCTTTTTTATACTGGCAAGATTCATAAGACTGGCGAAGTCCACGATGGTAAAGCAACTATGGATTGGATGAAGCAGGAACGCGAACGTGGTATAACTATTACTGCCGCGGCAACAACTTGTTTTTGGCACGATACAAGAGTAAATGTTATTGATACGCCTGGGCATGTTGATTTTACCGCGGAGGTAGAAAGAAGTTTGCGTGTTCTTGATGGCGCAGTAGTTGTTTTTTGTGCTGTTGGCGGGGTTGAGGCGCAATCAGAAACTGTATGGAGGCAATCCGATAAATATCATGTTTCAAAAATAGTCTTTGTTAATAAAATGGACCGTCTTGGCGCGGATTTTTACAAAGTTCTTAAAGAAATAGAAGACAAGCTTGCGGCTAATGCGGTTCCTGTAGTAATTCCAATAGGTGCGGAAGCAGATTTTCGCGGCATAATCGACCTTATTGAGATGAAGGCCTTTATTTTTAATTCAGATGAGGATATTAAAAAGATTATCATTGAAGATATTCCCGCAGATAATTTAGAGAATGCAAAAAAGTGGCGGCACAACTTGATGGAAAAAGTCTCCATACATGATGAAGCGTTGGCGGATAAATATTTAAAAGATGAAAATACTATAACTAAAGAAGAGCTTATTGCCGCAATAAGAAAGGCTACAATAGCCAATAAAATAATTCCTATGCTTTGCGGTTCGGCGCTTAAAAATAAAGGTTTACCTAAATTGCTTGATGCGGTAACGCTTTATTTACCTTCACCTCTTGATTTGCCGGCGGTAGAGGCAAAAGATCCAAAAGATGCAGAAAAATTAATTAAAGTATCACCTTCGGCGAATGAACCTTTCGCAGCCTTAGCTTTTAAAATACAGACAGATCCGCACGTGGGTAAGCTTGTATATTTTAGGGTTTATTCAGGGCATTTGGAAGCAGGGTCTTATATTCTAAACAGTACTAAAAATAAAAAAGAAAGAGTAAGCAGAATCCTGCAAATGCATGCCAATCAAAAAGAAAACCGGAATTCAATCTCCGCGGGTGATATCGGCGCGGCGGTCGGCTTGAGCAGTACTGTAACCGGAGATACGCTTTGCAGTGAGGATAGGCCGGTTATTTTAGAGTCAATAGAGTTTCCTGAGCCAGTTGTTTCCATAAGTTTAAAACCAAAAACAAGGCAAGACCAGGATCGCTTGAGTAAAGCCATTATGAAGCTGGTTGAAGAAGATCCGACTTTTGCTTTTGAAACCGATGAAGATACAAATGAAATAATTCTTTCGGGAATGGGTGAGCTGCATTTGGAAATAATGGTCGACAGATTAAAAGAGGAATTTAAAGTGGAAGCAGAAATGAGCCCACCTAAAGTTGCCTACAAAGAGACAATTTTAAAGGCAACAACCGGAGAATATAAACATGTAAAACAGACCGGTGGCCACGGGCAATATGGGCATGTGGTTATCGAATTCTCTCCTTCGGAAAGAGGAAAGGGTTTTACGTTTCAAAGTAAAATAAAAGGCGGAGCAATCCCGCAAAATTTTATACCTTCAATACAAAAAGGTTTGGTTGAAGTTATGAAAAAAAGCGTATACGCGGGTTATCCAGCAGTAGACATAACCGCGACATTGCTTGATGGCTCATTCCACGACGTTGATTCATCGGATATAGCTTTCAGGCTTGCGGCAATGGGCTGTTATAGAGAAACTTTTTTAAAAGCCTCCCCGGCTCTCATTGAGCCTTACATGTTGATTGAGGTTCTTACTCCCGAAGAATATTTAAGCAGCATCGTCGGCTATATTTGTTCAAAAAGAGGCAAGATAATAAACATAGAGGATAAAAGTAACCAGAAATTAGTTATTTCAGAGGCTCCGCTTGGAGAGATGTTTGGTTACTCGCAAATTTTCCGT
Source organism: Candidatus Omnitrophota bacterium (assembly GCA_041663385.1). Classification (GTDB taxonomy): domain Bacteria; phylum Omnitrophota; class Gorgyraeia; order Duberdicusellales; family 4484-171; genus JAJYOP01. Next base: position 4,336 of record JBAYMZ010000086.1, on the reverse strand, counting down.
TCGTTATCTTCCGGCCGCGCCACTTTTAGTATGGAATTCTTAAAGTATGAGCCACTTCCGCCAAATTTAGCCGAAAAAATCGTTGCCGAAAAGAAAAAAGAGCGCGAAGCACAAAATAAGTAAGCCGCTAGCATACGTAGGTTTATTTAAACTCCCACTAAGTAGCTAATCCTGTCTTGTCCTGTTTCCCGCAGGGACGCATAATTTTTCCCAGCGGGAAAAATTATGCTCAGGCATACTCAGCCTCGCTCTTGCCGGATTTTTTCAAAATCCGGCAAACCATGCCCGCTCAGGCCTCTCGTTATGCCTTGCGACAAACGGGCCAAGCCAGCTGTTTACATGAATGAAACTGATAATATTTGAACGAAATACGATTTTGAGCGTATCCGGAAAAGCAAAAAAAAAGAATTATGAGCGATATAGCAATTTTTAGATAAAAACCGCCGTTAAGAAATGCGGGTGTTTGAGCTATTTCCTTAATCATGTAGTTATGTAGGGCGAGTTACGCATTTTTAGGCGGTTTTTATCGTCCCTTGCCTTTTTAAGACAGTGGAAAAATTACGTTAAGCGAAGAATTCTTTTTGGCTTTAAGAATACCTGGATTTATTGCTATGATAAAAACCTTTGGCGTTAAGGAATCGACCTGAAGCGAAAAAAAATGTCAGTTTTATTGAACACAGAATTTTTGGCGGATTACATTAAAAATAAAAAAATGGGAAAACCTCAATTTTACTGCTATTGAATAAAGTAAGCCACTGTGTTAGGATAAAACAAATCAATTAAGTTTTTTACCGCTAAAATTTTGCTTAAGAAATTAGCGCTAAACAAAAATTTAATCAGGAGATATGTTCCCAGAACTTACCTTAAAAATATCAGGTGAGGCAGGCCAGGGGATGCAAACCGTCGGATTCAATCTTTGCCGGCTTTTAAAAAGAGCCGGCTTTTTTATTTTTGCCAATCATGATTATATGTCTCGTGTGCGCGGTGGGAATAATTTTTTTCAACTCCGCGTTTCACAAAAACCATTATATGCTCTACGCGAAAAAAGCGACATAATTGTCGTGCTTGATAAGCAAAGCCTGGCCATACATGGAGGTTCTCTTTCTAAGGAAGGTTTGCTCGTGGCTGACAGTAAAAAGTTTAATATTGCGAAGGAAGATTCATTTTTTGATCTTCCGATGAATGAAATTGCGGGTAGTCTTGGTAATGAGTTGTTTGTTAATTCCGTGGTTTATGGATTTATTTCGGGGGTATTAAATCTGCTTGATGGTGATATGTTTGATGTTATTAAAGAGGATTTTTCCGGTAAGGCAGAGGCTATAATCTCAAAAAATATTATGGCGGCGAAATCAGGCTATGAATTCGCAAAGGTTAATTTTAAGAGCGAAAAGTTTTTTCTGGCAAAGCAATCCGCCGGACAAACGCTCCTTATGAATGGCAATGAGGCAATCGCGTTAGGAGCGATACGTGCCGGATGTAAATTCTATTCAGCCTATCCGATGACCCCTTCCACAAGTATTATGAATGAAGTCGCGCATCGCGCGAAAGATTTTAATATCGTGGTTGAACAGGCGGAAGATGAGATCGCCGCGATAAATATGGCTATCGGCGCGTCGTATGCCGGAGCAAGAGCCATGACATCCACTTCCGGCGGAGGATTTTGTTTGATGGTTGAAGGCGTGTCTCTTTCCGCGATGACCGAAACCCCGGTTGTAATTGTAGATGCCCAGCGCCCAGCACCGGCGACAGGTTTTCCTACCCGGACCGAGCAATCCGATTTAAGCTTTTTACTTTCTGCCGGTCACGGAGAATTTGCGAGAGCGATACTGGCCCCGGGAACAATAGAAGAAGCATTTTATCTCACGGTACACGCGTTTAATCTGGCCGAAAAATATCAAATCCCGGTTTTGATTATGACTGACCAGCACCTTGCTGACTCCTATCGTAATGTCGCCACGCTTGATCAGAATTCAATAAAGGTTGAACGTTTTATTTTATCCAAAGAAATGTCTGAGAAGGTTGATAACTATAAGAGATATGAGTTAAGCGATTCAGGAATCTCGCCCCGCGCGATTCCTTCATGGATTAAAGATGTTATATATGTGGATAGTGATGAACATGCAGAAGAAGGCCATATTACCGAAGACGCTGTTATGCGCACAAGGATGGTCGAGAAGCGGTTACATAAAAAGATGCAAGGGCTCATAAGTGAAGTTGTTGAGCCAAAAGCGTACAATGTAGAACAGGCGGAGGTTGTACTTATCGGTTTTGGTTCAACCTATGGAGTCTTGAAAGAGGTTTCTGATATGTCTTCGGGAAAAATAGGATTTATTCATCTTCCGCAAGTTTGGCCATTTCCAACAAGAAAATTAATTAATCTTTTAAACGAGAAAGTAAAAGTAATAACTGTAGAAAATAATGCTTCCGGCCAGCTTGCTAAATTAATACATTCTGAAACCGGAATAAAAATTGAAAAATCTATTCTTAAATTTGATGGAAGGCCATTTAACGTGGATTATTTAATTGAGCAGCTCAAAACTGTATAAATATGCGATTGAAACACAGTGGAAATACAACAGAAATACGGTTGATATACAGTAGAAATGCTATGGAAATACATTGTCTAGTGTTGATCGTAAACGAATAAACGAGACAATGTATTTCTACTGTATATCGCGAACGAAGTGAGCGTATATCAACTGTATTTCAATCCTTCGTTTAGTCCGGGGAGGCCTCACTTTTAATGAGTTTGATATGAACATAAATGATTTTAAAAGTAATGACGAAATAGCCTGGTGCCCGGGTTGTGGAGATTTTGGCATTTTAAATGCGTTAAAAAAATCTCTGGTTAAACTTGGCAGAGAACCAAAAGATATTTTGCTTGTTTCCGGTATCGGCCAGGCAGCCAAGCTTCCGCATTATATAAAATGCAATTGTTTTAACGGGCTTCATGGCAGGGCTTTGCCGCCGGCTGTCGGGGCAAAAATTGCGAATAATAGCCTGACTGTGATTGTAACAACCGGTGATGGGGATTGTTATGGTGAAGGAGGCAATCATTTTCTTCATAACATAAGAAGAAATGCAGATATCACAGTTATAGTCCATAATAACCAGATTTATGGGCTTACCAAAGGGCAGGCTTCTCCTACAACGGATACTGGTTATGTTACAAAAGTTCAAACCGAAGGTGTTATCCTGGAATCCATGCATCCACTTGAAATGGCTATCGCGCTTGGTTGTGGTTTTGTCGCGAGGGGTTATTGTTCTGACGCGGAACATCTCTCTTGGCTGATGCTTGAGGGTATAAACCACAAGGGTTTTTCACTTATAGACGTGCTCCAGCCTTGTGTAACTTTCAACAAGAAAAATACCTATGAGTGGTATTCAAAAAGAGTATATAAGGTAAACGATGATAAAACCTATAACCCTGCTGATAAAGAATTAGCTTATAGAAAAGCTGCAGAGTGGGGCGAGAAAATACCTATAGGGATAATTTATAAAGTTGAAAAAGAGTCTTATGCAGAAAAGACAGGGCTTGATAAACGGAATGTGCTTATCGATGAAAAAATCGAGAATATTGATTTAAGCCTTGCTTTAAAAGATTTTATTTAATCCTGCGCAGAAATCCCCGGGCTTTAAGCCCGAGGGATGAATCCAGCCCTTGTATGCAAGGGCTGGGTGAATGCAATTGTGGATTTCTGCTTAGGAGGAAGCCCCGGTCTTTAGACCAGGGAGGCTTCACATCTTTTTTAGTGGTAATGGGTAAGATTAACATTATTTCTCGTAGCAGTGAAGCTTTCCTGGATAGAACGCCGGCAGCTAAGTTGCTTGCTAAGGAATTAGAAAAGTTTATAGGCAAAGATACGGTTGCGCTTGGAATTTTGCGAGGTGGGATCGTTATCACAAAAACTATGGCTGATAAACTTTCTCTTGATTTTGATATTGTTCTTTCTATAAAAATAGAAGCGCCATCTAACCCGGAATTTGCTATAGGAGCAGTTAGTGAAGACGGCAGAGTGTTTTTTTAATGAAGCTGTTCTAATAGCTACAGGTGCAGAAAAAGATTATATTAAAAAAATCTTTCAGCATGAGCTGGGAGAGATCAATCGTCGAGTTAAGCTCTATCGAAAAGTAAAATCTAAGCTTGTTTTGGAGGGAAAAACAGTAATAATAAGTGATGATGGTGTTGCAACCGGAGCAACAATGCAGGCTGCAGTTTGGGCAGCTCGGCAAGAAAAACCCAGTAAAGTTATTATTGCTTTGCCGGTTGGGCCTTATGATACAATAACTAAGTTAGCTAATGCATCTGATGAAGTCTTGTGTTTGCGTGTCCCTG
>JBAYMZ010000085.1:0-6451 GCA_041663385.1 Candidatus Omnitrophota bacterium | reverse complement strand
TGATTTTATTGAAAAATATAAAGATGCTGATTTACTGAAAATTTTCTTTTTATCTGCGCATTATTCCCACCCGGTAGATTATACCAACGAAAAAATAGAGGAAGCTAAAAAGGCCTACGAACGTATTAATAATCTTATGTTGAAATTAGAACAGCGTTATGGTGATAGAAAAGATTTTGCAGGTGGTGGCGCAGGCACAATGGCTCATTTTAAGCAGCAATTCGATGAATATATGGATGATGATTTTAATACTCCAAGGGCTTTGTCTGTGCTTTTTGACATGGTGAGTAGATGCAATGTTGTTATTGATAGCGATGACAAGGATAAAAATTTGAAGTTAAATCATGCGATAGATATCATTGGAGAAATGACCGATATTCTTGGCCTAACATTTCTAAAAAAATCACCTACAAGTATATCAGATGATGAGATAACTTTTCAAATTAGCGCACGATCTGTGTATAAAAAACAAAAGAATTTTAAAGCGGCTGATAGCATTCGGAAGAATCTTGAAGAAAAAGGTATTATTTTAGAAGATACCAAAGAAGGGACAACATGGCGCAGAAAATTATGAAAAAAAACGCAAAGTTTATCACACTGGAAGGTTCTGAAGGCAGCGGCAAAAGCAGTGTTATTGGTTTTTTAGAAAAATCACTTAAAGAAAAAGGATTTTCAGTAAAAATTTTTAGAGAACCCGGTTCAACACGTATTGGTGAAAAAATAAGAGAGCTTCTTCTTGATAAGAAGAACATGGAGTTATCGCCATACACGGAATTGCTCCTGTATTTAGCCGCAAGAACCCAGCTTATTGAAGAAAAATTAGCAGGAGCTTTAGAGGAATTTGATTTTGTTATTTGTGACCGGTTTTTTGATTCAACTCTAGTTTATCAAGGTTATGGCCTTGCCTTGGGCAGTATAGTTGAGAGGTCGGTAAAAATGTTTTCTTTGGGTTACGTCCCTGACCTTACGCTTATTTTGGATGTGCCGGTTAAAACTGGACTTGGCCGCATAAAAAATAAAGACCGTATAGAGTCACGATCCCTGGATTTTCACAACCGGTTAAGGAATGGTTACTCTTTGCTTGCTAAAAAATATCCCAAACGAATAAAGATGATAAATGCCGATTCAGATTTGAACGAAATCTATAACAAAGTTAGAAGCATCTTAAAAGCGAAATTTAATGTTTAAATATGGCAGATAATACGGAAAAATTACTTAACTATTTTTCGCTTTTAAAACAAAAAGGACTAATTGGCCGGTCATATCTTTTTATCGGAGATAATTTTGAATTGGTTCGCAGAATAGTCAAATTGATCAATTGCAAAGAAGATAAACATTCCTATTGCGATTTATGTTTTGATTGCAAGAAATTTGACGATGTAACGCATCCCGATTTATTTTTAATAGACCCAAAGGGCTTAAGCATAACCATTGAGGCCATAAGAGAGTCCCGGCAATTCGTGCGCCTTACAAGTTTTTCGGCAAAAAAGAAAGTAATCCTTATGAAAGAAGCGGAAAGCTTAGGGGAGGCAGCAGCAAATGCTTTCTTAAAAACCCTTGAAGAGCCGCCCAAAAACTCATTTATCGCAATCTGCGCAGAAAAAATTGACAGCCTGCTTCCAACTATAGTTTCCCGTTGTAGTAAGATTTTTCTTCCCTACAGCGAAAACTTATCGAATGATTCCCAAATTCCTTTAGTTGAGAGTTTTTTAGAAGGGCAAATGCCGGAATTCAAGAAGCGGCCTGAATTTTCGTCATTTATATGGACATTGGCGGTTATTTTACGTGACCGGCTGGTATCGCAAGTTACCCCAAACAACCGTTTGCTAAAAGATAAACATTATGAGATAATTCAACGGGATTTTAAGCTGAATTGTGCTGATTGTATTGGAACTTTAAAAGATATTTTTGAGATTTATGCTGCAAGTTCTACGGTTAACGAGAAGCTTGCTTTGAATATAATTAAGGAGAGACTCCTATGAAGGTAGCTTTGGTAAGATTAAGAGAATCCGGACAGGTAGTAACATGCAAACTGGAGGAAGGGGTTAATATCAGCGACTATGTAATCGTTGAGGCCGATAGGGGAACCGATTACGGAGAAGTAGTTGAAATAAATGAAGCTGAGGTGCCCGCGAAAGGTTCTTCCGGAGAAGCCAGCCTTAAAACGATACTAAGAAAAGTCTCGCCTGAAGACCAGAAACATATTAAAGAAAATGTGCAGGATGCAAGAGAATCCATGCGCCAGTGTTCCCGTAAAGTAGGTGAATATAAATTGGCGATGAAGCTTGTTGACGCTGAATATTCTTTTGACCGTAAAAAAATTGTTTTTTATTTCACCGCCGATGGCAGGGTGGATTTTCGTGAACTCGTAAAAGATTTAGCCAAAGTTTTTAAGATAAGAATAGAAATGCGTCAAATTGGCGTGCGCGATGAGGCAAAACTATTTGGCGGTATCGGCCCCTGCGGCCAGGCATTATGCTGCGTAAGATTTTTAAAAAACTTTGAGCCGGTTAACATGAAAATGGCAAAAACCCAAAGGCTGCCGCTTAATTCCGGAAAAATTTCCGGCATCTGCGGAAGATTAATGTGCTGCCTTTTTTATGAATTTAAGACTTATAAGGATTTAGCAAAAGGCCTTCCCAAAGAAGGGGATGTAATTGAAACATCACAAGGTAAAGGCAAAGTTGTTTCGGTAAATATCTTAAAACGCACGGTTTACGCAGAACTTGAAGATGGAAGGACGGATAAAATAGTATATCTTGATTCTGTTGAAGAAAAAAAACAAGAATAACTATACAGGCATGAAGAAGATCCTGTCGCATGTATGTATAGTTCTTCAACAATAATATCTAATGCATAATTCTCCATTAATTCTCATAATTCCATTATTATGCTTTTCGTTTCTGGCTTTTATTATCTTAAATCAAGATCGAGGAAGAACAGAATTGCATAAAAATCTAGATATATTTGCCGCCATATTAAACACTCAGGTTAAAAAAAAATTTATAGGAAGATTTATAGAGGGATACTATAAAGAAAGAAAAATTAGCGTCTCTTACGATCGTTTTTATAAATATGCTTCTGTTTCGATTAAAATAACGCCTCAACAGATAGAAAGAAAATCAAAAAAAATTAATTGGCGTGAACTTAGGCCAACGAAAAATACTTTTATCTGGCAGAATGGAATTTATTACAAGGAGTTTCATCTAACAGAGCTTAAGGAAATTAAGGATAAATCCTATATTTTAAATATTCTTGAAGAGTTAAGAAAGGCAACGGAAATCGTAGAAACAGGTACGGCGTATTATAGAGAATAATAGGAATATCCATAAATCAGTCTAACGGAATCGAACCCTTGATCAGAATGCGTTTCATGGTCGGTTCAGACAGTTGATTTTTATGTACTTCAAATGCTAATAGATGCCCACTGCCACATCAATTCTTTAAATAAAACCACGCTTAATGACGTGCTCAGCCAGGTGTCTGGCAACTATAAATTTCTTGATTCAAGTATAAATATTGATAGTACGAAACTTTCTTTAGAGATAAATAATAAATACCCTTCTGTTTATTCGGCAATCGGTTTTCATCCATATTCCGCGAAAGAGTTTTCTGATACAATTATTGAAACATACAGGAAATTGGCGCAAGGGAACAAAAAAGTATTAGCTATCGGCGAAATCGGGCTTGATGAAACCGCCCAAATACCGCATAATGAACAGGAAAAAATTTTAAAAGCATTTTTGTGCTTAGCAAAAGATTTAAATTTACCTGTGCTTATCCATAACCGGGTGAAAGAACCGATAATTTTTCATATCCTTGATGAATTTTTTTCTTCCTACAAGCAAGTTATTTTGCATTGTTTTTCGTATGATTATGAAACGCTTAAAATACTGACGGATAAAGGCGGATATGCTTCTTTTTCACTTAATATACTTAGAAAAAAGAAAGCCATAATTGATTCGCTCACAAAATGCCCTTTGGAAAATCTTTTACTTGAGACTGATTCGCCTTATATGAAAATAAATGACAGGCCTTCGACCCCCATAGATATTAGAGAGGTGTATAATTTGGCGGCGTCTCTTAGAAAAATTCCGTCCAAAGATTTAGAGGAAGCCGTATTCTCTAATTTTAAAAAAGCTTTCAGGGTAGAATAGAAAATTTATGAACGAATGTCACGGATTATTACGGATTCAGAGGGATGATTTTATCTGCGGCATCCGCGCTAAAAAATATGAAAAAAGTAGTGATACTTAAAATCGAAGAGTACGATTTTGATATCCTTAAGGCAAGGATAAAATCCGCCATAGATAAGCATTTTTTTGCAGACAACCTTTTTGCAAGCGGCGATAAAGTGCTGCTTAAGCCGAACCTTTTACTTGTTGCACAGCCGCAAGATGCGATAACCACCCACCCAGTTTTTATTGAAGCAGTCGGCGCGATTTTTAAAGAAATGGGCTGTAAGGTTGCGATTGCCGACAGCCCGGGAGGTTTTGTCGCCAGTAAAGACATGGATGATGTTTATGAGAGTACGCGGATCAAAGAGATAGCGGCCCGGCATAATTTCGAACTTTTTTACCCCAACCAAAGTGTGGTTTCCGAAGGCTTTCCATTGTGCTGGTGGGTTAACGGTTTTAAAATGGTAAATCTTCCGAAGCTTAAAACCCATGATATAATGACCTTAACTTTGGCCACTAAAAACCTTTATGGGTGCATAAGCGGTATACATAAGAGCCATCTGCATAAGGTGTATCCGAAAACAGCTGATTTCACGAATATAATCATAAAACTTTATAAAATGATAAAACCTTCTTTGCATATAGTTGACGGCATACTTTCGCTTGAAGGTAATGGCCCAGCAAAAAAAGGTATTCCGAGAAAACTAAATGCCGTTGTGATTGCCGATGACGCTCTTTATTGTGATTACGCGATAAGTAAACTGCTTGGCCTTAAAGATGATTTTAATCCGCTCGTAAAGCAGGCAAAAAAAGAAGGCCTATTAAAGGAAGATTTGGAAATTATCTCTGAATTCGAAGGCCAAACGATCAGAGATTTTAAATTTCCCCAAAGTTTTATTCTTAACAGCCTGCCTTCGCCGCTTATTTCAATACTTAAAGGGCTTCTGGATTTCAGGCCGGTAATAAATAAAACAAAGTGTACGGCTTGCGCAAAATGTGTGGAGGTGTGCCCTCAGCATGCAGTTACTTTGGATAAGGGAAAAGCTTTCATAAGATATAAGCAGTGTATTATGTGCATGTGTTGTTCGGAGATGTGCAAGTTTGGTGCGGTTGATTTGTATGAAAGTTTGCTTATAAAAACTATCAAAGCTTTACACAAATGCATTCGATAAAAATCAAAAAACAAAAATTATTTTACTTTGATCAGACTAAACTTCCTTTAGAAGAAACTTGGCTTCGTTGCCGCAACATAGAAGATGGTTATTCGGCCATAAAGACTTTAAAGGTAAGAGGGGCTCCTTTGATAGGTGTGTTTGCCGCCTACTGCATTGCAGCTTCCTCAGCGAAAATTTCCGAAAATATTTTTTTCGCGCGAGTCGCCAAAGATATAAAGTATCTTAAATCAAGCCGGCCTACCGCGGTAAATTTAGCCTGGGCGCTTGGCCGCATTGAAGCGATTGTCCATGCGAATCGGCATAAACCAATAGCGTTCGTAAAAAAAGCTATTTTTCAAGAAGCGGAAAAGATACATAATGAAGATATTGTGCTTTGTCAGAAAATGGCTGATTGCGGGGTAAGGTTGATTAAAAAAGGGGACGTTTTGCTTACTCATTGCAATACCGGTTTTCTTGCGACTTCCGGAGGAGGCACGGCTTTAGGGGTAATATTCAAGGCTCATGAAATTTATAAAGATATAAAAGTTTATGTTGATGAGACCAGGCCGCTTTTGCAGGGTTCAAGATTAACTGCCTGGGAGTTATCTAAAAAACGAGTTCCACACACGCTTATTACCGATAGTATGGCAGCCTATCTTATGCAGAAAGGTAAAATTGATAAAGTATTCGTCGGTGCCGATAGGATTGCCGTAAATGGGGATGTTGCGAATAAAATCGGTACTTACAATTTAGCGATTATTGCGAAATACCATAAAGTGTCTTTTTACGTGGTTGCGCCAACAAGCACTTTTGACCTCCGGATTAAGAATCTTAAAGGTATACCTATAGAAGAACGAAATCCCGATGAAGTCAGGACAGTTCTTGGTAAAGTTTATATTTCATATAAAAATGTTAAAGTTTTTAATCCCGCGTTTGACACAGTACCGAATAAATTAATTACGGCAATCGTTAGCGACAAGGGTATAATTTATCCACCTTTTGTTAAGAATATAAAGAAATTAATTAATGGAGAGCAGGGTTAAGGGTACAGGGGTCAGGGTTCAGAAAGAAAGAAAAAAGAAAATAAAATAAAAACTAAATGTTTTTATCCTGCACCCT
>JBAYMZ010000084.1:0-6536 GCA_041663385.1 Candidatus Omnitrophota bacterium | reverse complement strand
CGGAAAGTTTACCGATTAAGGCTTTTTTGGCAAGGAGCACCGCCGTGTCAGATGTTCCGCCTATCCCCACGCCGACAACAAAAGGCGGGCAACTTTCTGGACCGGCAATTTTTATGCTTTCCAATATAAAATCCTCTATCTTCCTAAAATCCGCCGTTGGATTAAACATCTTAAGCCTTGATTTATTCTCACTTCCAAAACCTTTAGGAAATATAGTAACCTTTATTCCTTTTACATGCGGTGAAAATTCTACATGCGAAATTACCCCTTTGTATGAAGGGTTGTCTCTATCAAACGGTGAAACAACAGAAGCCCGCAAATAATTATTTTTATAGCTTGAAACAACTGCTTTTTCTATCGTCTCGATAAGCGAATAAGAAAGTGATTCATTTTTCCCTATTTCGATAAAAATTATCGGCAAACCTGTATCCTGGCAAATCGCCAGGCTTTCTTTTTTCGCGATTTTTGCATTTTCCAGAATAAGCGCCAGAGCATGGCGCGCTTTTTTGTTGGTTTCACTGATATAGGCTTTTTTTAAAAGCGCTAAAACGTCCTTCCTCAAAGAGAAATTGGCCTCTCTAACTATTTTTTCGATTTGCTTTTCTATTTTGTGCTTCATTTAATATCCAACATTTTATGCAATTGCGGGAGAATCATTACATTCATGCCTTTACTTTTATAAATATCCCTAAAATGCGTAAGCTTAGGCACCAAAAGATTCTCAAAAGGATTTTCCGGCTGTAGGATAAAAGGCACCTCTGCCTTTAATTCCTTGATTATCTTTATTGACTCAAAAACATCTTCACAAGTGGTATCTTTACCGATAACTGCTTTAATAAAAACTTCCTTTTGCCGGGCAATTTTTAAAAATTCTTTATGTTCCTTCCAAACTTCTAAATTTTTTGTTGAAGAAGGAAATTTAAAATCCATCGCGACAACATCAATACAAGCTATAATCTCTTTAAGATTATTATACAAAACACCATTCGTTTCAAGATGAATACGCAAGGCCGCTCCGGATAAAAGCGGAGATAATAATTTTATAAATTTCCAATTCAAAAGCGGCTCTCCTCCGGTTAAAGACACCGCTGTAACGCCATCAAAAGAAGAAACCTCTCCAAAAACCTCTTCAACGGTTTTTTCATTACCCGAATCAAGTTTCGTATCGCAAAAAGCGCATTTTAAGTTGCAGCCATAAAAACGGACAAATACCTGTTCCTGGCCTTGATAGACCCCTTCACCCTGGATGCTTTTAAATATTTCGGATATTTTAGTTTTCATATCTTGGTATAAGGTTGAGATTAAGTTTGAGGTTGAGGCGGAAATTACGCCTTAGCCTAAACCTTAACCTTTCTTTAACAATAACGGATCTGTTAACCCCAATTCTTCAAATGCTCCTATCCTAAACCGGCAGCTATCGCATTTGCCGCAAGGCTTCGTGCCGCCTTCATAGCAAGACCACGTGTACTCAAACGGCACACACAATTTAAGCCCCAATTTAATTATTTCTTTTTTACTTTTATCAAGCAGTGGTGCCTCGATTTTTATATCACCCTGCTTCATTCCGGAATTCGCTGCTTGTTCAAAATTCTTTAAAAACTGCGGCCGGCAATCAGGATATCCTGAGTAATCCTGGATATGCGCTCCGATAAATACTTTTTTTGCGTTGATACTCTCTGCCAGAGAAAAAGCATAGCTTAAAAAAACTATATTCCGCGCCGCGACATAGGTGGAAGGAATTACACGCGTGGATAAATCTCGGTTTTCCGGAACATGTTTTTTTACGTCAGTCAGGCTTGAATGTGTCCAGGAAAAAGTTGTCTTTATGGAATGATAATTTACTTTATTTAACGCGGCGATTTTTTTCGCCGCGATTATTTCTTTTTTGTGCCTTTGGTTATAATCAAAGATTAAAGCAGTAAGCGCGTAACCTTTCTTTTTTGCAAGATAAAGCGTTGTCGCAGAATCCAATCCGCCGGAAAGTAAAATAACCGCTTTTTTCATTCCTTGTATGAGGCGCAAGAGCCCTCTGTCTCCCAGACACTGATTTCCTTTAAATCACATTTGCCCTCAATAACCAAAGGCCTTAATTCATTGAAAATGTATCGGGCAATTTCTTCTGAACTTGGATTTACTTTTGTAAAATAATCCAGCTCATTAAGATGCTTATGGTCTAATTTTTCTAGAACAGAATTAAGCATCTTTCTTAAATCACTAAAATCCATAACCATGCCAAGATGGTTAAGCTCGTTTCCAGAAACAACAGCTTCTATTTTCCAGTTATGGCCATGCAGGCTTTCGCATTTTCCTTTATATCCCCGCAAAGAATGCGCGGCGCTGAAATTTGAAATTACTTTTATTTTAAACATATTTATATTATTAATAAGTAATAGATATGCAGCATAAATACATTGCCTCGTTTATTTGCTTACTATCAACACTATACAATGTATTTCCACTATATCTCAACTGTGTTTCTACCGTATTTCAATATATGCCTACACATTAATAACTTTTGGTTTAGAAATATCTCTTTTAAGGAATAATTTTGCCGATTTCATAAAACCTGTTGGCTCATCAGTAACATAGAAATCACGCCTTCCGATTATTTTACGGCAACGTAAAAAATCTTTTTGCGAAAGTACTTTTTTTGTATGTAATGCTACCTCTCTTGCTGAATCCACAACACAAGTACCTTTTAAATAACGCTCTATCTGGAATTTTAAGAGCGGGTAATGTGTGCATCCAAGGATTATCACATCTGTGTCCATGTTTTTGAAATTCTTAAGATACATCTCGATAACGCCGGAAACAGTTTTTCCACTGAGCACGCCCTCTTCAACCAGTGGAACAAAAAGCGGGCAAGCCTTAGAATAAACTTTGACACGCTTGTCAATTTTTTTCATTGCTCGCTCATAACTTCCGCTTGCAATCGTTGACCGCGTTCCGATAACGGCAATTTTTTTGCTTTCTGACAATTCAAGCGCTTTAGCCGCGCCAGCTTCAATCACTCCGATAATCGGCACGCTAAAAATATCTTTCAGATAATCAAGCGCCAAGCTTGACGCGGTGTTGCAGGCAACAACCACTATCTTTACATTTTTTTTAAGTAAAAATAATATGTTTTCCGTACTAAATTTTATTATTGTCGATTTGGACTTGTTCCCATAAGGAACCCTTGCGGTATCCCCAAAATAAATTATATCTTCATTGGGCAGTATCCTCTCCATTTCTTTTAAAACTGTAAGCCCGCCCACGCCTGAATCAAATATACCTATGGCTTTTTCCTTCATATCTTTTTATCCTTTTATGTTACGAAGGTTACGGGAAGTTACGAAAGTTACATTAAAAACTCGTGACTAAAATGTAACCTTCATAACCTGTGTAACTTTCGTAACCTTATCTGTTTATCTCCGTACCAGCGAATCATAATCTTTGTTCATCGAAACCACAGCAAGAGCGATAGCTTCGGCAATCTGCATCTGATAAGAATCTTTTCGTAAAAATTTCTCTTCATAGCGATTGCTTAAATATCCCGTTTCAACTAAAACCGCCGGAACATAAGCAAGCCTCAATACATAATACGGCGCTCTTCTTGGTAGATCCACCTTAAAACCTAAGCTTTTAAAAGAAAAATAAATTGACCTCGATAAGTCCACCGACAAGGAATAATTCTTCGTAAGAACCATATCCCAAAGTATGGCTTCCGCGTCACGAGTTAATTTATAAGAATAAAAATTTTCTTCTTTTGCTAATTTAAGCGCGCGGGCTTGAGCATCTAGGCGCGCCGGAGAAAGATAATAAACCTCCATTCCTCTGAGGCGGCGTGAACGATTAGAATTACCGTGGATACTTATAAAAATATCCGCGTTACGGCATTTAGCAAGATTCACTCTTTCCTGAAGGGTAAGATAGACATCTTTTGTCCTTGTAAGAAAAACGGTAAAACCCCTCTGCTCAAGTTCATCTTTAAGATATTTTGCTATTTTTAAATTTAAATCTTTTTCTGGATACCCCCGGCAAGAAATCGCTCCCGGGTCTTTACCTCCATGGCCAGGATCAATAACTATTGTTTTTATTAAAAAAGCCGCTTTTAAGCTGGCTGGCTCTTTAAAGAAAATTATTTTTTCCAAATCCTGCGGAACAAAAAGCTTGCCTGAAGAATACTGCGGCACGTTTTTTAACTCAAAATGCGCCCCGTTAAAATACGCGATATTCGTGTTCAGGATAAGGCGTATGTCGTTTTCTTTAGAAAACATCTTTACGATATCATCAAAAGTATCAAAATTGTATTGCAGATTGTGCTTCTTGCAAAAATCATCAATATAGATAAAATCCTGAGGTTTGTTGGTAACCGCTCCTCTATGCGTTGTGGTTTCGCAGGCTGTGATAAGCAGTAGAAATACCAATAAAATTAGCTTTTTCATAATGAGACTTGTAATTTTTTGAACTTCCTATTTGAAAAATTGCTTAGTCGAATTATCCCTCGAGCAAACAAAATAAGCGAGCAGGATAGAAAAAATTATACCATTCATTAGTTAAAAAGCAATGTATACAACCGCTGGATTTCGTTGTGGGGAAACGTTTAAAAACTGCCCCCTACAGAAAAATTGATATATTTATTTTAATTACGCAAGAGAAACCAGGAGGGATTTTTCTTTTAAGGTCAGGTAAGTAGCTTTGCTTATTAATTTTAGTTTTTCAATATTTTCCTGAAGAATTACGGAGGTAACGCCCTTTAAATTAGTGTTATACTTTTTGGCAAGCAATAATACATAAAAAGTATTTTTATCCGCAAATGCCGCTTGATATGAATGATGGTTCCAGTCACTGCCGATAAACACCAGAATAATTTTCTTTTTAAAAGCTTTTGAAAATAAACTCTTAATAGCCTTGATTGTTTTTTCCGAAGGATAAAAGTAAAGCACGACTTCAATGAACTTGCGTTCTTTGCCTGCCATTTTGCCTGCCTCTTTGATAACTTCTTGTAAGCTAAGTTGCGTCAAGCCAGTTACTTTTTGCCCGGCAAGCTTTCGCATTTGGTCTTTATATTTTTCTACAAAATCCTGCTCGACAAAATTTATATCTTTAAGGGCTGAAAAAACCGCGACAAATACCTCGAAAAAATACATCTGGGCCATTAATGACGCAATAGGATTATTTATTTTCACTTTTAGCTTTAACGGCAAAAATGACGCATCTTTCTTCTTTAAATCGCAGATAGTTTTTACATGAAAATTATCTATCTTCGAACCAAGTGATTCTTGAAAAAGCTGGACAATCCAGGAAGAAAAACTGTTACCAAAGTTACCGGATGTTTGAGGGATAAAACAAGCATACTCTTTATCTTTATATTTTTCAGCAAGCAGGCAGGCTTCTTTTCTTGCATCCCCGAGAGATGCCATATAAGCATCGTATATTTTTTTAAGTTTATTGAAATCATTTTTTAAAAGCAAAAACAGAGGTAGAAAGAATACGAGAGTTTGCGGCGAAGAAAATCTTCCGCCAATATCACTTTCACCGTCAAATTGGATAGACGCGCGTTTTACACCCTGCCATCCCAACGAATCAAGCTTAAGAAACGCTGCAGGGTCTGCCAACCATAAAAAATGTTTCGTCCAATTGTTTCCAAAAAGCTCTTTAAGCGTATTCGACAATGACTGGGTTTCCAGTGTTGTGCCTGATTTTGATATAGAAATTACTAAAGTTTTTTCGAGATTCGTTATCTTTTTTAAAATTTCTCCTATTGCCGCCGGATCAAGGCTGTCAAGAGCAAAAAGCTTATGCCCTTTAAAAAGGGAAAAAAGCGTTTTCATGCCGTTGATAGAACCGCCCATACCGACAAAGACAAAAGCCTCTTTACCTTCCAGAATAGGCAAAAGATCAGATAAATAATCTTGCATCACGCCAAAAGGGATAACTCTCATCCACCCAAGGCGTTTCTTATCCTTATCAAAACCGATTGTTTTAAAAGGATTAGAGTCAGGAAGTGATTCTTTAGATTTTCCCTGGGCTTCTAAAAGATATTTTTCTAGTGTGTTACTCATAATAGAATAGGATTATAGCAGATTTTTATTTAATGCAAATAGTTTTTTTAATGAACACGTGATTTTTTCAAGCCGTAGACTACCCGAAGGGCAGGTATGGCGTAGAAAAAATCACAGTGTGAATTAATCCCGGCGAGCGTCAAAAAATTCTCTACCTCTGGAAATTCCTATTCCAGGGATAGAGAATTTTTTGACATCCCCTGCGAGCCGGGGTGATAAAAAAATAAAATATCTAACGTCTTACATAAATTACGTATTCAATAAACCTAACCTTAAGCCAAAAAAGAATTCTTCGCTTAACGCAATTTTTCCCCAGGAGCAAAAAGGCAAGGGACGATAAAAACCGCCTAAAATGCGGAACTCGCCCTACATAACTACATGATTAAGGAAATAGCTCAAACACCCGCATTTCTTTACGGCGGTTTTTATCTAAAAATTGCTATATCGCTCATAATTCTTTTTTGGCTTTTCCGGCAAAGCTTAAATTAT
>JBAYMZ010000083.1:0-6537 GCA_041663385.1 Candidatus Omnitrophota bacterium | reverse complement strand
TTTGGCGCTTTCTTTAAGGCTTTCTTCAATGCGTTTGTAATAATCGAATAGAATAAAATCAATTGTGCTATAAACCCATACTTCAAACTTTGGATCGATCCATGCAGCAAATTTTAATGCTAAAAGGCGATGCATCCATGTACCCGATTGCCCTTTAGTTTTTATTATTTCTGACCTTGTTAATGGTTCTGAATTTCCCCCAAATGGGGTAAATTCAAGCGCAGATATAAAAGCTTCTGCATGATCAGATTTTAAAAAATGATCTATCCGCTTTCCGGATAATTTTGCCATTTCGGTAGCATTTACCATTAAGTTTTGATTTTTATCGAATTGAAAATCGACTTCTGCGTTGTTAAATACAAATTTTTGAATTGTTTCCATAATTTTAAATTTAAAGTAAATAAAAAACCCACGCTTATCAGAGGTCGCATCTCTTCAAAGCAGTGGGTTTTATCCGTGGGGATTATTTTTAATAATGTATGCGACACATCATTTTTATCAAACTAAAAAAAGAACTATAAACATTTTGTTTGTCAAAAGTAAACTATTTGTTTATACAAGTCAATATATTTATTTACTTTTTTAAGCATATATATTGTTAAATCTTCGGAAATGCCCTAAAATAAAAGCGTATAGAAATATTAAATTTGTGGCAAAAGTTCCACGTTATTAATAGTGAGCTTGTCTATTTCGTCGGTTCGCATGTGGGCATTAAGTTGCTTAATGGCTTTTTCTTCGGTGGTTGCCGTAATTTCAAAAATGCGTGGGTACTCCTTCCCTTCTGCTATAATGCTGTACTCAATCCGGAAACGTTTCATAGGCTTTATTTTATTTGCGATAAGCTATCAAGCACAGCCGTTTCATCGTCAAACCGTGTAAGTTCGTCGCGCACAATTTTCGCACGGCGGTTTTTGGGATCCATCATAAAAGAATTTAACGTATCAAGTCTTTCGTTTATCCCATTTACAGCTGTAGCCAAATCTTCTGTTTTTGCTCGTGTATTTTTTGCAAACCGCGATCTAAAAATATAATTATCTACTTCATTGTATCCACCAGAAGCATATTTATGACTTACACTAGATAACGCATTAAAATCAGGAGTAACTGGCATTTCAGAAATATATTTAGGTCGTTTGCCTTTTCTCATTCGTTCCAAATCCTGAATTATAGGACCGGTAAAAGGATCACTAACCTGCGAATTCGGCGCAATATATTCAGTACCTGCTTCACCGGCAATATACATTTTTGCATGTTTAGTAAAACCACCATCCGCAAATTCCGGTATAGGTTGTGCTGCCACAACTGCGGTTTGCAGTGCTGCCTGTGCCAATATTATTGGAAGCAACGCACTCCCACCTAATGGGCCAAGCCCAACAGGTGGCGGAGCATAAGCCGACATAATTGCCAATGCCATTTCAACTCCAATTTTACCGATATCAACAAGCTTCTGATCTTTTGCCTTTTGTTGTTTAAGCTTTAATTCTTCAGCAGCTTTCTTTTTTTCAAGTGCCGCAAGCTGAGTATCGTATTGCTGCTGTGTTATTAATCCCTTATTGAGTTTGGTTTTTAAGGCGGTTTCGTCGGCTGTATATTTTTTATCAACCGCCTGCATTTCTTTTGCATATTGCCTGTCGATATACGCATTAACAAGTTGCTCAAGCGTATCAATGCCCTGCGTTCTCAGTTCGAGCAATGCCGCTTGTGTTTTTTCTTCAGCAGAAAGTCTGAGTTCGTTTTCGTTGTTTAGTTGATCTAAGAAAGTATCAGCGCCTTGTGTAGCTAATCCACGTTTACTGCCTTCAAGCTTAGTAGTCCCTTTTGTCTTTATTTTTGTAGGATTTTCGGCAGTAAGTTTCGCTTCACCCAGCAATTTGTATTGCTCAACAAGCTTATCAATAGCTTCCTTTTCTGCGGTTTTTTCTGCAATCGTTTTTGCTGTGAGTGCTGCCGCTTCTGTATACCCATCAGCAAGTTGCCCCTGCATTATTTCCGTTAACTTCGAAATTTCAGCAGTCAGGGCTCCGTAAGTTGTAACCAGTGTTTTCTTCGTTTTATCTTCTGTTTCATCCCCTTTTGTTGTTGCTTCTGATTTTTCTTTAATCACAGCCGTTTCTAATTCAAGGATCTTTTTATACTTTATTTCAGCATATATATGTCGTTCTCTTATTTCGTCGGTTAATTTGCCATTTCTTTTGGCATTATCGTAAGCAATTCCTGTGGCAACCATTTCTGCTTTTGCAGATGCTTCCATAGATCTGGCAATATCATTCGTTGACTTTCCTGTTTTTTTAGCAGCAGCAGCAACAATATTTTCAATAGATGTTCCATAAGCCGCCCACTTTTTAGTCAACTCACTCATCATATTGTCAGTTTGTGACAAAGCGATTTCTTCTGAGTTCATTAGAGCCATACCTAAAATCTTTGTAGCTGCATTTTTTATTTGCGCCCAAGCCTTCGTAATCTTTATGGTATATGCTCCAAGTTTCTCTTGCGATTCCTCCATTTGAATATCAAGAGCTTTTAATTGTCCTGCCTCCGTATTCAATGCTTCAGTTGCGCCTCCTGTAAACTTAGCCAATTGTGTTTGTATGGTAGAAAGATTTGTGGCAGCATCGCCACTATCTTTAAAATCAACACCTAATGTTTTTAATCCTTTTGTCTGGCCTTCTATTCCGCGGATAACAGCGCTTGTTACGTCGCTTAATTCCCTTCCACTAGCAGCAGATGTATCAAGCAATGTAGGAATAAGTTTATATACTTCTTCTGCTGAAAGTCCATAATTTAATAAGTCTGTCTGCGCCTTTCTTATTGCTTCATCATCAAATACACCCATTAAATCAGAAGCCTGGCTTGTTAATTTCGCAATATCACTGTCTGATCCGCCGCCAACTTGTTTTACTGAAAAACTAAGTTGTTTAACTGCTTCGTCAGCTTTTACAAAAGCGTCCGAACTTTCGGCTACAAATGCTTTTATCCCCGAAACAATAGAAGTAAACGCATTAGCCGCAATTCCCCCAACAGTAAACGCTGCAAACATATTTTTAAACGAAGCCCCCATTTTCTGCATAGATGTTTCTGCCTTGGTAGCAGTTCCGGCCCAGGTGGTTTGCAGTTGCTTTAAATTGGCATTATGCTCGGCGGTATAACTCTTTAGCTGCGCTATTTTTTTCGCATGCTCATTGTACTCATCGCTGCCAATGGTCATTTTCTTTTGCTGCGCCGTAAGCATAGCAATAGATTTTGTAATATCCTTCAGGCTGTTCTCAACTTCTTTTCCGTTGATGTAAATATTTATTTTGCGGTTTACGGTATCTGACATAGTTGGGAGTGATTAGTTGGGAGTTAATTTATAAGTGTGTGAGTAGCATTTACGTTAGCATCGGCCATATATTTAGCCACAATGTCTGCAATCTTATCTATATTATTACTTATGGGCGTGTTAAACCAATCTTCCGGATGCCGGTTAATTGCTCCGCTGCGAATAACACGGGTTTGAATATCCCTGTTTTTAGCATTGGCATATAATTTAATTTGTTTGGAAGTTCTGAGACGGCTGCCTCGCACCACTACCCCGCCTTCCATAATATACCCGCGGCCAACACCTTTTTGCATAAACACACCGTGCCTGGGGAACTGAAACCCAACCATACTAACAACACCAAGCTTATTTTTATACACCTTAAACCGGAGTGCTTTTGCCAGTTCGCCTTTTCCTTTGCTCGAAAGCTTGCGTATTTCGGCCTGAAGCATGGAGCGCTGTGATGCTGCCCACTGCTTTACCTCATTATACATTTCGTTATTCGGTTCGTCGGACATATTACTGAATGGTTATTCCTTTTGATTTTAACAATATTGCCTCTGTTTCTTCCACGCCTTTCATGGTGAGCATAAACGTAAACTGCTCAGGAATAAATTTTATTGATTTATACATAATCTTGCGGCAGCGGGCATAACGCTGTGGCTTAAACATGCTCAATATCTGTTCGAAAAGAGCAATGTCGCAGGTTAGTTTTGTGGTTGTGCGTTCGCAGCCGTTCATAAAATCGTCGAGTGGTTGGCGAAGTTTGGCATATAGTCCAAGTGTGCCATCCCAGCGCAATTCCAGATCGCCAATTTTATTGCCAAGGTAATCGTAAGCGGTGTGCGATGCAAGCGGATGATGATAGCCCAGTCCGTCGTGCCTTATGCCATGGTATAATAAAAGCTTCAGGTCGCAATCGTTTACACCGGTATCAAATGCAGGCGAATTTCCCAACTGCGAAATTTCGGGCCGGTAAAGCCGCAACGTACTAATAATGTAAATATTAAACAACGTTGATAATGAGGGTTTGAGCGCTTTATCGCCTTTTATCAAATCAAAAAAGTTATCTGTAAACTCAATCCATCCGGGAACATTTGTTGTTTCGTCAACTTTATAGATATACAGCGTGTTCAGGTTTTTTACTAAAGTAACATCGTTTATTTTAGGATATACTTCCAGATCCTCGAAAGTGGACACTTCATCGAGATAATTATAATTAGAATACTTCCGGAAGTTATCGTTTACAAGCTCATCGTTACTCCCAAAATCAAAATTATAAGTATAGCCGTTATCATCCTGAATTTCGGTATCTGGCTTTTCAATAACATAATCGTCAATAGCAATGTATTCCTGCGAAGCCATAATGGAAGAAGTAAGCTGCATTTCCACTTCGCGTTTTGCAGGATCCCACCATGTGGCAATACCAAATGCATCAGTAATGGCATTTAAAAATTCAGAAACCTTTTTCTGTTGCGGAACATGATGTTTAAGATTGATACTTTTTGCGTAAACGTTCAGATTATCCCAGCTTGTATTATTTATGGTCATTTCACACGCGCTTACCGTAAAGTTATCTGCAATAAATGCGTTATAGAAAATATACATTATTTTTTTACCAACATCACCGGCTGCTGCGTAAAATGTATATGTGTGAATGCCTTCGATATTAGGATAAAAAGTAAACTGATCCACGATGTTTATTTCAGTATCAATGGACACACATCCCTGAACAGATGTTGTACCTACCGGAACGGTTGTAATGGTTGCCCTTGTTTTAACGGTATGATATCCAACAGAAGGAATTGTATAAAGATGTGTAACTACGCTGAAGCAATTGTCCGTATCTTCATTTGGATCCGTTGAATCATCATTAAAATTAACCATCCCGGCTTCATAAATTACCTGCGGCGCAGTGATCGATGTCCTTGTAAAATATTTATTTTCCTTCTTATCAATAGCATAATTATTATAAACGATAAGTTTTTTCAAGTCGGCATGATCAAAGAAACTTCCGAACGTGTTAAAATTAGCATACTCAAAAAGCTTGGTAACAACGTGCATCAGGTAAGGCATCGGAAGCAGCGTGTGTTCATTATCTGGTGTTGGATCCTGGTTAATGGAATTACTTTTAAAACCATTTGTGCCTTCCCCCGAACCTGATCCGGAAGCATCATAATAATTTATGGCAAAATAATCAGCATTAAACTCGTTAGCATCGCCGTAAAACTTATCATTTTGTATTCTGGGGAACTGGTAAGTACTTTCCGGATAAGCAGCCAGCACACTTGCATCGGCATAATCAACCACATCTTGCGTGGTGGTACCCATCACAGTTTCTTCATCAAGGCAGGCCGGAAGCAGCAACTCACCAAAATCGATATTAAAAGCAGTATTAATGCAGCACGCACGGTAGCGCAACTCCGAAACATTTTTAATAACAAGCTTGCCATTTATCAGCGGAATGCCGGCAAATTCACACACAACATTGTAAGCCCTGGTAGTTCTGTTAACTTCAATATAATGCGACCGATTCAAGATATCAATATTCGGTTGCACCGCCGGAATATCAAACCACGTGATCACCGATTCCGGAATAACCTCGCTCTGCGTAAACGGCGACTTCACCTCATACCGAAGCTTCACATCCGGCGGCAGCCACAGTTGCTTATTATTTATTAAAATGCGGATCATTACAATTCGATATTAATATTAATTGCATCCAATTCTTCCTTAGTTGCTGCCTGCTGTATCTGCAACTCCAACGCATCCACAATGGTTTTTTTTGCTTTGATAAAATTTACAATTTCATTTTTGTAAGTTTCATCATATACTCCCAGAGCTGCGCTTCTTTGTTTGAATTGCGGGTATTGCTTTTCTATGAACATTTGTGCGTTCATTTTAAGCATTGATATTTTTGAAGATTTCAGATCTTCAAGTGTTGGCTCAATTGGTGCAACATACGGAATTAATTCGGGAGTGTTTCCTTCCTGTAAGAATAGCAAATAATCTGCATGATATTCATCTACTTGCCTGTTCCTATCACTGCGAAGCTGAATGATTTGGTAGGCAGTTTCTGATGTATATTTTTTTTTGTAAGTGTATTTTGACATAATTAGTATTTTTTATATTTGTTACATAAATAACTCCTTATTCCCTTTTCTTCGGTTGAAGATAAAACCTTTTTAAAAATAATTATTTCTGCAATATCGCCACTAAAATAATTATTTTTAAAAAGG
>JBAYMZ010000082.1:0-6544 GCA_041663385.1 Candidatus Omnitrophota bacterium | reverse complement strand
TAAATTGGGTGATTGAAATCAATTATATTACCATGTGCACCCAGGTATTTTTCTATATAATTTTTGTTTCCTAAAATATTTAACTCTACATCCTTTCTCTTTTTAAATTCGGACAAAAGGCACTTTATGTAACGCCCTATTCCGGGATGCCCAACCATTCTTGCATCGAAAAATACTTTCATGTTTTAATTATTCCACCACTAAATTGATAGATTTGATTTCAATAATCAAAGCCCAACAACTTTCCAGCTAATTTTTCTTATATTCTTTAATAGTACTGCGATTAACAATTAACCCTAACCGCATAGCAACCATACGTAGATGTTTTTTAAGTTTGGGATGCCTATCGATTACATTTAATGCTTTTATCTTTACGTAAGGGTTGGTAAGCATTTTTCGCAAGGGCCACAGGAATAAACGCGAAATGGCCCGCTTAAACAAACAAAGCATTAGTTGGAAACTCAGCACAGTTTTCTGAAATGCTTTATTTTTCATTTCTCTCCGTAATTGCTGCTCTTTAAAATAACTATCAAACGACACCTGCGCGTTAACAGATTCCTCTATGGCTTTAATCCAATACTGTTGTAGGGCGCCTTCTTTAATTTGACTATCCTTTTCTAATTCATCTATCCGTATAAACAATTGCTGCAGTAATTTAAAACTCCACTCTGCGGATGAGGTTTGCCAAAAGGCAAATAACCAATTTTGATATGGCTGCTTAAGCTGGTATACACTAGAGGCTTTTGTGCGGACCGGATTAGAAAAATCTATTTGTCCGGTAGTAACTTCATAGACAAAAATAAAAAAAGTTAAAAAAATTCCGCTCGACGACCATACGCAATCTTTTTTGTCTTTAGTGATTGCGCCGTAATCAATTAGGCTTGCCCGGCCATCGGGGCCGATAATTACATTCCATATCCTCATATCGTTATGATAAATCCCGGCAGCCTCAAGTGCCACAAGCTGCGCCAATATATCCCGCAAAACACGCTGGGCGTCATATTTTTTGCCAGCACTTATTATATCAAATAGCAGCTCGCCTGGCACTTGCTCACGCACCAGCCAAATTTCATTTTTACTTTTCCCCTGCTGCAATAACCGTGGAGAATTGAAACCTGGCGGTGGATTTGACAAAAAAGTGATTTCATTGCTGTACTCCTGAAAATTTATTTCCGCCCGTTCTATCCTGTCTAGATAAAATATTTTTATACATAAATTTTTACCAAAAAAATAACGGCGCGTACCGCGATGAACTCCGCACGCAAATACATGCGAATCAACCTGCCACACATCAAATTTACCAGCCTGTCCGTTTAAAAACCAATACTGGTTACTCGCTACGAATAACGGGCGGTAAACATCCGAAAGATGCGTCTTGTGTTCTGCTAATTCATGGACAAAAATAAAACCATCAAGTATTGACCGTGAATTTTGAGGTTGAAAAGGCGCCCAATATACTGGTTCGGTATGTAAAGCCAATTCAAAAATTCCTGCAGTTATTTTTCCGGAAAGTTCCGCAAGCATTTCCTTAACAACATTAATGCCTTTTTTGTAAACTAGATGATGAAATACGCTTAGGCCAAGAACCAAATCATATTGATCCTGCTCAACCAGAGGTAGAATGTCCTCGATGCGCCCCACCTGGAAACTAACCTTAAATTCGGGATATTCCGTCGCCAATGCCCGGCAAACTTCGATATTCGCGTCTAAATAATCTACGCCATCTACCATAGCACCAAGCTTGGCAAGGTTAAAACTAAAAAAACCCTGTGCGCATCCCAGATCAAGCACGCGTAACGGGCGATTCAATTGCCCTTCTAATGCTCGATAGGCTTGAGTAATATGCAAAAACCGGTCTTCACAATCACGCGAAACAATACCTGAAAGTTCAGGATGGGCAAAAATAGGTTGGTAAACTTCGGGGAGAGCCCCAACTAAACCTGGAAGTAAATTACTTATGTTTTTATTTATCACGGTGCACCATTTTCTCTAATTTGTTTTTGAAAGACTTGATAAATAAATCAAAAATGCGTGATTTTTTATTTATAATATAGAATAAAGGTAAAGCGGCGATACAAATAATGACAATTTTAATACCTAATAGCAAATAGGGATTGTTATTTTTTACAAAATACTCACACCCAATTATAATGCTTATGATATAAAATAACGGCCATATAATTTTTAAAATAAATAGAGTTATCTCATTGATATTCGCAAAATGTTTCATTGCATAGATTAGCGTTGTAAAAAAAACAAGAAAAGAAGAAATACTTGTTGCAACAGCTACCCCGCTTACGCCAAAACCGTTTTTAATAAAAATATAATTTAAGCCAATATTAACAATAATTGCTGCCAGGCTTATAGGAATGAGCCTGGCTTGTTTGCCTATGGTAATTAAAAACTGCCCGGGTTGTGGGGCACATGAAAGAAAAAAAGTGCTTAAAAACATAATTTGCAACGCTAAAATCCCTGAAGTGTACTGTGGTAATACAAGTTTTACAAACAAAGGGCTCGCTAAATAAGCGGCGCCAAGAAATGGCGGTAATAAATATGACAAAATCAGCGTGGGCACAATGACAAATTTTTTTATATCATATATTTCTTTAGTCTTGCCGTAAATTTCCTGGATATGCGGAATAGTCACTACGCCAACTCCGGCAGAAAGCCGTGAAATATAATTTCTCCCCATAATCGCTACGCTATAATAACCGACAGCGGTTATCCCCATCATACTGGCAATCATTATCCGGTCGATACTCTTTAGAATTTCATCTAAAAATCCATTTAAAGAAAGCGGTAAACCAAATAATACTAAACTTTTTAAACGTTTAAAACTAAATTTAAAACTTAAGTCATACTTCGTCGATAAATATATAAATAAAGTATTTAATACAGCCAGGATAGATATTGTGATATAAAGGCCGTACAGCCTGAATTGCTTAACAATTAAAAACATTAACACCAGGTTTACTATTGCATCAAAAATCATCGACCGTGATAGGACCGTAATATTCTTATACGCCCGGATGAGAATGATATAGAAACTATAAAACCTTTGCAAAATTATATATATAGCCAGTGAAAGCAAACCTACGATAACTTCGACGGGATATTTTTTCCGTAACAGAAGCGCGGCAACAATCAACCCCAAACTGGACAATAAAGAAACCGCGAAGATAAAACTAAAAGCCGTGTTTTTAACTTCTTCTTCTGATGATTTATCCTTGCTTCCCCTATAAAATGGTATCTTATAGGCAGCAGCATCAGTAACGCCAAGCGACAAATAAGTTATATAACACAGTATCACCTGCAAAATACTCCAGATACCCATATAATACGGGCCCAAAAAAGCACGTAATGCCGTGCTTATGATAAAACCTATCCCCTGCGCTGTATATTGCGCAAAAGAATATTTAGCAGTATCTTTTATAATTATTTCTTTAATACCATGATCCATAATTTTTTATTATATGAATTTACTTTAAAATAGCCTTTACATATCTCGCTATTGCCGGAGCGCTGGTCAAACCCGGGGATTCTATACCGATAAGATTAATAAGCCCGGGGAATCCAATACCGCTTTCTTCTTTAATTACGAAATCACGAAAATCTTCACCATCTCCCTGAAGCTTTGGCCTTATGCCTGCAGTATCAGAGGTTAGATCCTCTTCTTTTAGAAATGGCAAGAATTTTAAGGCTGAATGTAGAAAATCTTTCTTTTTTAGAATATCAACCTCATAATCAAAATTATTACGATTAACGTAACAGGTGTCCGGGCCTAAACGTAACCCGCCTGCCAAATCCTTAGTTACATGCACACCAAGGCCGGCGGCATTTTCGTGCGGAACAGGATAAACCAGCCGGTTCACTAAAGCGCATTTTTTTTGACTGCCCACTCTAAAATACTGCCCCTTGCAGTATTTTAAAACATAATCTTGTTTTTCTATATTAATGCCTGCCATTTTAGCGATAGTATCCGAATCTAATCCCGCGCTATTGACCACAACTCTCGCTACAAACTTAAAAATTTCACCAGATACATCTTTTACTGCCACCTCGTAACCGTCGGATATCTTGCTCAAACCGATCACCTTACAATTATAAGCTATCTCCGCTTTATTGCCCTTTATTTTTTCTTCAAAATATTTCATCAGAGAATGGCTGTCTAGTATCCCTGTATCAGGAGAGTAAATTGCGCATTTGGCGCTAACGTTTGGTTCGGTTTTCTTTAATTCCTTTTCGGTTATAATTTTTAAACCATCTACTCCATTTTCCTGCGCTTTCTTAAAGATTTTCTGGAGCTCTATTTCTTCCTCTGGATTGATTGCAACAATAAATTTTCCGATTTTTTTATGAGGTATTTCATTTTTGACACAAAGTTCATACAATAACCTGTTGCCTTCTACGCATAACCGCGCTTTTAGTGACCCTGTCGGATAATAAATCCCCGCATGTATTACCTCGCTGTTGCGCGAACTGGTTTCCTGGCCAAAGCAAGGATTCCTCTCAAGGACATATAAAGAACAATTTGCCCCTGAAAGGCGCTCTGCTATGGCTAAGCCCACGACTCCGGCGCCAATTATTGCTATATCAACTTTTTCCATTTGGTAAATTTGACTTTAGTAGTGCAGGGTAAAAACCGGAACAAAAAAAACAGTATTATGAAAAGAATATAATTGGTTATCGAAAGCCCTGTATGAGAAATTAAAAGTTTTCGTTAACGCTCAAAAATAAGCCCAATGGCTTTCTTAGAGAGAAGAAGCTTGGCAAAAGTTTCGGAAGAAACCTTACTTGATAACTTTTCTATGATATAAACCATTCCCCATCTAATTAAATAAAACCCGTATTTGACAAAAAGTAATAGCTTAAGAAGGACCACCCCCAAAGTGCCATAATATTTTCTGGTAAAATAAATCTGGCTTCGACGATATTCTACAAGCACATGAAGAATGTTTTTTTTCGCCGAAACCCCTCCGTAATGAAGGATTGTCGCGTTTGGATTATAGTTAATTTGTAAACCCGTATTCTTTATCCGGTGACAAAGATCAATATCTTCAAAATACATGAAAAAATTTTTATCGAAAAGGCCGACATCAAAAAGAGCTTTTTTTCTGACTAAAAGGCAGGAACCCGACACCCAATCCACCTCACAAATAGCATTGCATTTTTCTTCAAGATAGTCCCGAATTTTTGGATCGTCGATAGACAAACGGTAATGCACAATCTTTCTGTAAAATTCTGAAATAAACGTCGGAAAGCTTCCCCAGGAAAACTGTATCCTTCCTGTTCCATCAATTTGCCGGGGAGCCACCACTCCAACGGAAAGGTGCTCATTCAAATATTCCACCATTCGGTTTAAGCTACCATTTAAAATTTTAGTATCGCTATTTAATAAAAGAACTAACTCCCCGCGAGCATTCTGTATCCCCAGATTATTCGCTTGGGAAAAACCAAGATTTTCGCCTATCCTTATGCATTTTACTTCGGGAAATTTATCCTGAATTTTCTCTAAACTTCCATCTTGAGAACCATTATCGATCAAGATAATTTCATAAAGATAAGATGGCGGGTTTTTATAAATTGAATCAATACATTCAGAAGTATATTCAAAAGTTTCAAAATTAACAATAACAATGCTAAGCTTATATGTTTGCATAGATTACCGGATCACTCCAAAAAAATCCATTAAAATACCGCTTAATTCTTGAGGTTTTGCTTTTATTTTTTGATAAAAAGAACTTTTATATGCCCCCTCATACGGAACAAAAGAAACTTCCCGCGCCGAAAATCCTTGTTTTTGAGCAATTAAGACAAAAAACCGCTCGATAGCATGCGCGAGCGTATTATTCCTTCTTATCCTGCGCCCGCCTGGAAAATCATTTACTGAAAACCCGAGTTTAAACAAGGGCTCTAATGAACTCGGCCTAAACCAAAACATTGAGCCAGCCGGAAAATTCAATTGTTGATTTCTCTGGATAGATAAGCCAAAACGCGAACCAAGA
The DNA here is from genome assembly GCA_041663385.1 of Candidatus Omnitrophota bacterium. Taxonomy (GTDB): domain Bacteria; phylum Omnitrophota; class Gorgyraeia; order Duberdicusellales; family 4484-171; genus JAJYOP01. The sequence continues at coordinate 539 of JBAYMZ010000082.1, read as the reverse complement.
TCCCGGCATACACGCCAATTTTCTTGCCATGGATTGCCAAGCAAAATTTTCTTAAGCGGTGAAATGGTTTCGGGATAAACTATACCTAACTTTTCATCATCGTGGAACATTTTTATTATCGACTGGACTATTTCTGTGGAACCAATTAGATTTTCAAATAAATAATCCTGCCAGCTTTTTAGCCCCTTTGCATGCGAACTTTTTTTCGTATGGATTTTAAGAACTAAATCATATTTCGCGTAATAATCTTTAAATTCACAAACAAACGGCGCGATGTCAAAACCGCGGTTCTCAACAATTTTCAGCGTAATCTGTTTGCCGGGAAAAGCCCCCGTTAAAAGCGTTTGAATTTTCCTATGCGTTTTTTGAGGAACCGAAGCATAGAGGCCAAATTCAAATGGAATATTTTTTAGAAACCGGGCAATCACTTCTGCTTGTTCCGTATAAAAAAAATGAGCAACCACGCCTATTTTAAAATTTTGCTTCATTTAATTTATTTTATATCTTTATCAAGAAAATCTTTTATTCTGATAATATTT
>JBAYMZ010000081.1:0-6550 GCA_041663385.1 Candidatus Omnitrophota bacterium | reverse complement strand
TGGGTAATTATTAATCTATGAACAGGAATCGCTATCTATGTTAAATAAACTAAACAAAAAAAGAATTAACGTTTATTTTTGCGGGTTATTAATCCTAAATGATTTTTTAGTTGTGTTTGCGGCATTCCTGTTTTCTTATATTTTTCGTTTCTACTGTGGATTTTTGTCCATACCTTTCGGGATTCCTTCCGCAAAAAATTATATTCTTCCTTTTTTATTTGTCGAAATCCTGCTTATATCTATTATTAACCGCCGCGGGCTTTATAAGCCTCAACCGGAAAAAAAATTCATTGATCAGAGTTTCCCACTGGTAAAAAGCGTATGCATTACTATGCTGTTTATGTTTGCTGGAACTTTTTTCTATCGAGGGGCAAGTTATTCGCGTCTATTGATTTTTCTTATTTGGTTTAGTTTAGTGGTTTTTTTATTATTATCCCGTTATTTTTTGTATATATATTACCAGAGAAATATTTTACCCAAGGTTAAAAAAGAGATAGTAGTTGTTGGAAAATCTGAAAGTATTGAAGCTTTGAAAAAGCATGATAACTATTTTAAGCATTGCGGAAGAATTTCCGGATTCATTTCTACCCGTAAACATGGCCAAGCTTCAACCGGCTTAAACGAGCTTGGGTATATAGATGACTTTGAAAGTATTTTAGACAAAATTAAGCCGGATGAGGTAATTTTGGCTGACCTGGAATTGCCGCGCCAGAGAATAACCAATATGATTTTGGCAGCCGAAAAAAGAATGATTAATTTCAAAATAGTTGCAGAGCTTCTTGATGCCATGGTTCAACAGTTTGAATTAGAAACTATTGGGGGGTTAAATTTAATTAAAATAAAAGAATCACCGCTTAATTTTATCTATAACAGGTTTCTAAAGAGGAGTATAGACATCGTTACGAGCGCGGTTGGTTTGATTTTTCTTTCGCCGGTATTTTTAGTGGTTTCTTTCCTTGTAAAACGGGATTCAGATGGCCCGGTATTTTTTTCGCAAGAACGTATCAGTGAAGGCGGAAAGATTTTTAGGGTCTATAAGTTTCGCACCATGTGCCAGGATGCCGAGAAGGAAAGCGGGCCAGTATTTGTGAAAAAGGATGATGAGCGCTGCACAAAATTAGGTAAATTTCTGCGCAAGTCAAATATTGACGAATTGCCTCAATTATTCAACGTATTAAAAGGCGAGATGAGCCTAGTGGGTCCGCGGCCGGAAAGGCCTTATTTTGTTGAGCAGTTTAAAAGCGACATTCCGCGCTATATGAGCCGGCACCACATTAAGTCAGGCATTACCGGCTGGGCGCAGGTGCATGGCCTGCGCCAAAATACACCGATTGAAGCGCGGGTTAGATATGATCTTTATTATGCTGAGAATTGGTCAATCTGGCTTGACTTAAAAATTGTTTTCCTTTCTTTTTTTGCGCTTAAGAATGCGTATTGATATATAAGTAATTATGTTAATTAAGGATAGTGCTATAATGAAACTTAGATAAAATAGTAAACGTATGAAGCATAATTTTCTATTTAATTTTTATTATCAAAATTTAAGCCCGCTTGCGACAGCGGCTAAGACTATTCGCAGGAATTTAAAAGGGACTAAATTCGAAACCGACGTCGAAGCCCTTAAAAGAATAGTTAAACACGGTTGGACATGTTTTGATATTGGCGGCTCATTTGGCAGATACGCTTTGCCGATGTCGCTTGCGGTAGGCAGCAATGGAAAAGTTTTTTGTTTTGAACCTGGCAGTTACAGTTTTAAAGTATTAAGTATCATAAAATTGTTTCATCACTTAAAGAATGTCGCTATTTACAAATTAGCGGTTTCCGATAAAAAAGGTACAATTAGCTTGTATTTGCCCATAAAACAAAATGGAAAAATTGGTACGGCTTTAGCGTTTATCTCTGATACAAACCACAATAACGCAATATCTGAAGAAGTTGATATGACTTCAATCGATGACTTTTGTATGGAGAATAAAATAGAGCAGGTTGATTTTATAAAATGTGATACAGAAGGTTCAGAAACGCGTGTAATTAAAGGCGCCGAGAATGTAATAAGAAAATCCCGACCGTTTATCCTTTGTGAGGTTGATATTGGCGAAACATCCGGATATAGCGATAAAGCAATAGAAATAGAAAATTTGCTTAAAAACGTTTCCTATAAAATATTTACCTATAGGGATGGAAAATTTATTTTGCATGACAAAATTAGTGAGACTAGCAATTATTTTTTTGTTCCTGCGGAAAAAACAATAGAAGCTTAATATGCTTATAAAAAAGCTCGATTATATTACTGAATTCTTTCTCTGGGTGCTGGCTTTCGGTATTATCTTAAATAATGCTCCCACGGAAGTAGCTTCTTATTGGATAATTTTCCTTTTCCTGATAAAAAAGATTGCTCTTCGCGACATAAAATTTACTAAATCGTCGATAGGCTTATTACTTGGCATATTCTTTGTTATTTGTTTGGTGTCTTTTTTGCGCAGCGACTATTATAAGATTAGCCTTAAAGGTTTTTCCAGGGTGCCGAAATACATTTTCTTATATTTTGCTTTAACTGACTTTTTTATCGCCGATAAAAAAAGAATAATCAGATTTTTCTGGGTCCTAATGGCTGTTTCTGCAGTTACTTTTTTAAATGGTATCTTCCAGAGTATTTTTGGATTCGACATATTCAGGCATAATGTTGTGTCTGATTCTTTCTTCAGAATAACTTCTTCATTTTGTCACCCGAACGATTTTGGCGCATACATTGCGACAGTTTTGCCGCTTACGTTTTTATTTTTCGAAAATAAAATTCCTTCAAAATTGAGGACTATTTTGCTGGCTATTTTTTTGTTTGGCTTCTTTTGCCTTATCCGGACATCTTCCCGCGGCGCCTGGATTGGTTTTATTATCGCGATGATTTTTTTCTTTAGTATTTATAGAAAAAAAATGCTTATATTCATACCGTTTGTAGCGCTTACGGTGGTTTTACTTTCGCCTTCGGGAATATACCGGGTTAAAGGGTTGCTTAACCCTCAGAAAGAGAGGGAGAGTGTGGGCGAAAGAATGTTATTATTGAAAGGTACCTGGGCGATGGTAGAGGCACATCCGGTTCTTGGATCCGGCATTAATACGTTTATGAAAAATTTTGAAAAGTATCGGCCTCAAGGTTGCCCGCAAGGGTTTTATGCCCATAATTCCTATTTACAGATGTGGGCGGAAATTGGTATTTTAGGGTTGCTGGTATTTTTGATGATACCTTTGATTGTTTTAGTAAAAGCATTTACGCGGATAAAAGAGAAAATAAAAATAACGCCGGAAGGTATTATATTTTTGGGTAGTGTGACTGGCTATATAAGTTTTCTGGTGCATTCCGCGGTTGATAATAATTTATATTCTCTTGTTTTGACCACGCTTTTTTGGGTTTTTACCGCCTATATTATTTCTCTTAATAGCTATCTCGTAAAACAAAACCGCAAATGATTTTTTTTGCGTTTTTGCGGTATAAAAAAGAATATGTTTATTTCTATAATTATTCCAGCATATAACGAAGAAGAGCGGCTTAAAACCAGTCTAGATAAGCTCTGTCAATACCTAACCGGAAAAGATTATGAATATGAAGTTATTGTGGTTGATGATGGATCTTCTGATAAAACGAGCCAAACTGTTTTAGAGAGTAAGCTTGCTAAATCAGGAAAAGTAATTTTTTTAAGCAATGGTGAAAATAAAGGCAAAGGGTTTTCTGTAAAACGGGGCATTCTTCATTCAGTAGGCGAATACGTGCTTTTTAGCGATGCTGATTTTTCTACTCCGATTGAGGAGTTGGATAAATTGCTCAGTTTTTTAAAAGAAGGTTATGATATTGCGGTTGGTTCGCGTAGCGTAAAGGGGGCGAATGTTACAGTACATCAACCGTTTTACCGGGAAACCATGGGTAAGGTTTTTAACTTTTTGGTGCAGTTCTTTGTATTGAAAGGCATCCACGATACACAATGCGGTTTTAAGCTATTTCGCGGCCCTTGCGCAAAGAGTATCGCGCAAGAGTTAAAGATAGACAGATTCGGTTTTGATGTTGAAATGCTTTATTTAGCGAATAAGAAAAATTATAAAATCAAAGAAGTGCCGGTAACTTGGATAAATTCAACCACAAGTAAAGTAAACCCCATAAAAGATTCGCTCAATATGTTTTTAGAGCTCTTATCAATAAAAAAGCTGCATGGCTAGAACTAATAAGAATATTCTTTTTATCCGCTCAGATAGATTCGGAGAGTTTCTACTTAGCCTTCCGGTAATTTCGCTTACCAAATTAAATTTTCCGCAAAGCAAAATATATCTTTTAGCAAAAAAAGAAAATATTGAATTGGTAAGTAAAGTTGATTTCATAGATTCTTTTCTGGAATATACAGAAAGATTTTGTGGGTATAAAGGTGCGTTTAAACTGGCAGCGCTTTTGAAAAAAGAAAAAATAGACTGCGTAGTTATCCTTAATCCTAAAAAAGAGTTTCATCTGGCGGCGTTGCTTTCGGGTGTGTGGCAACGCATCGGCTACGATAGGAAATGGGGATTTTGCTTGAATTCAAAAATTAAAGATAAAAAACAAGAAGGCCAAAAGCACGAGGTGGAGTACAATTTAGATTTGATTAAACTTTTGTGCCCCCAGGTTTCTATCCCTGATATCGATTTAAGCCCTGACAATATAGAGAGCTTGGAATTTCTAAAAAAAGATTTAGATCTTTCAAGGCAATACATTGTTTTGCATCCATTCAGCTCTAATCCCGGTAAAAAAATAGAAAAAAGATTCTGGGAAGAGCTAATTGCCGCCCTTAAAAAACAAGGCAAGAACGACATCGTTATTATCGGTGGCCCGGAAGAAAGAGAGGAGAGCTTTAATTTTGCAAAAGGCCTTTTGGTAAAAAATATTACGGGAAAATTAAAAATTCGCGGATTAGCTTCTTTTTTGAAAAATAACTGTTTGGTATTTATCGGCCTTGACTCAGGGCCGATGCATCTTGCAAGTGTCTTAAAGAAACCAGTAGTCGGGCTTTTTAATATCTCAAATGCGAAGAGATGGGGGCCGTTTAACACCAAGTCTTTAATCATAAAAAGCACTAATCTTGAAGGTTTTATGCAAAAAGTTGATGAGATAATTAAATTTGCTTGCGATAACGAATCCAGCCGCATATAATCTATATCTATGAATAAAGCAAAAGTATCAGTGGTAATTCTTGCGAAAAATGAATCCGGCCGCATAAAAGATTGCCTACTTTCGGTAAGTGGCTGGACCGATGAAATCATTGTTATAGATGATGCGAGCACGGATAATACTGTCGAGTTATCTACTAGTTTAGGCGCGACAGTGTTCGTCAAGAAGATGGACGTTGAGGGCACGCACCGCAACTGGGCCTATTTAAAAACAAGAAACGAATGGGTACTTAGTTTAGACGCTGACGAGAGGCCAACTCCAGAGCTCAAAGAAGAAATAAACGCGCTATTAGTTAACAATCCGAAAGAAAACGCTTTTACTATACCGCGCAGAAACTTTATCGGTGATTACTGGATACGTTGGGGTGGTTTATATCCATCGGCGCAGATAAAATTATTTCGCAAAGATAAATTCAAATGGGAAGAGGTAGAGGTTCATCCCCGGGCTATACTGGAAGGGGATTGCGGCCATCTTACAAAAGATCTCATCCATTATACCTATCGCGACTGGGCTGATTTTTTAAAAAAACTTAATAACCAGACTACTTTTGAGGCCCAAAAATGGTATAAACTTTCTCTGGAAAATCCAAAAAAAGCCCGCTATAAAATGAACACATTCCATGCTCTCTGGAGGGTAGTGGACAGGTTTATCCGCGCGTTTTTTGCTAAAAAAGGCTACCGTGACGGATTTATCGGTTTTATGATTGCCTATTTTGGCTCACTTTATCAGATTGTCAGTTACGCAAAATACCGCGAACTAGAGAGCAAAAATAAATCCAAGAATAAAGGTCAATAGAATATGTCAATCGGTTGCGTTTTAAATGACGTATAACGCTTAACGCAACCGATACGAGCAGCGCAACCGCAACCGATAAAATAAATGACATTCACCACCAAACGAAACATCGCCTACGCATTAATTGTTATTGTTTTTATTGCTTTATTTTTCCGTTACATGCATAGAGCCCCAAAAAGGCATTATTGTGATTTCCGGGTTTATCACGCGACTGCCCAAAGATTTGCCGCGAAAGAAGATATCTATTCCAGGCCGGACGAATCAATCACTCCTTTTAAATATTCGCCGACGTTTGCGTTAATTACCTCGCCGCTTTCCCTTGTTCCAATAAAACCAGCCAGCCTTATATTTTTCAGCATAAACTTTGTATTGCTTATAATTATTTGCCGCTTTTCTAAAAAACTTATTGTTAAAAGAGGCCTTACCTTTAAAGAAAGTGTGTTTTTTTATTTCTTCCCAATACTTTTTACCTCCCGTTTTATACTTTCGGTATTTGATTCCGGGCAGGTAAATATTATGATGCTTGCTCTTGTTGTTGCCGGGCTTTATTTTGAAAGAAAAAATAAAAAT
>JBAYMZ010000080.1:0-6561 GCA_041663385.1 Candidatus Omnitrophota bacterium | reverse complement strand
ATCATAATTAACAGCTGCCACATTCCATCTTTCTATCAGAAGCTTTCCTTTCTCCAAATCGCTCATTTTTGTTTTCAAGCCATTAATAGTAAGCGAATATTTTGTAATTACGTTTTTAATTACAAATACGGAAGCGACAACAATTGCAAGTGAAATAACTATGTTTTTATATCGTAAAATACTTTTCACTTTTAAAAGCCTCCTCTTCTCGTAATAATTTTATCCACTAATTTAACCTAAGGACAAAATAAGTAACTCCATACTCGCCGATAGCCCTTCTCTCTAAAGAAACTATCTCGACACTGGAAAAATTTTCCTTCATAACATCATCATTCTTGATAGTGCTGACAAACGAATCTATTGCCATGTTTTCCTCAGATGCGTTTCCAAGAAAAACATATCCCACTAAAGAAAGCGAATACTTTTTATCACGATAATCCAAATCCGCGCTTTCAAACCATAAACCCTTTGGCCGCAACGCGGATATTTTGCTAAGAGAAAAAGCAACTGACGGCACACTGCTTAATTCTTTCAATTTAGCCAGCCGCGATTCTTTTGTTATCAACATCTCTTCTATCTTGTCCCAAGGCAACCCCTTTAAGGCAACCGGCCTATCAATGGCTTTATCCGCTTGTTCAATTTTGTATTCCATAACAGAAGTTTCATTGCCAAAGAAAATCAAAAGAGCCACTGTAATTGTCAAACCAATACCGGACAGGATCATAAACAACAACCATTTCAGGGGCTCTTCTCCTGCAACTGTTGGCTCTTCTATGTACTCTTCAGTTTTTTTAAGCAGCGGCCTGAATTTATATGGCGATTCTACATTAGCCGCGCCATAAGCTTTGAGCGTTTCAGAATCGATGTTAGGCACGCTGATCACATCATACGGTGAAACAGTATCTATATTTATCTGAAGTTCTTCCTGTAATGCCGAAGCTATGCCCCCTTCATTACTGCTCGATATCGCGATAAATTTTTCAAGCTCATAATACCTGAATTCTCTCTTAAAATATTGGAAAGCAAAACGGACCGATTCCACAAATTTATCGATATCAAAAGAATCCCCCTTTTTGGGTATCGCAAGATATTGGTTAAAAACCGGAAGGTTCTGATAGAAAAAAGTAAGATACACTTCGCTTGGCGATATGTCTAATATTGCGAAGTTTTTTGTTTGAGAAAATTTTTTCGCAGATTGCAAAGTCTTTATAAGCGAAAGCGAAGACGGCTCTATTACAAGCGGGTTAAGATTAAGATGGGCAAACATTTCCTGAACTTTATATATGTTATTCTCTTTTATACCAACAAAAGAAACGTTCAATCTCTTTTCCTTTGGATAAGCGATATAACTGTAATCCCACATTAATTCACTTATCTTAAAAGGAATATATTTTTCAATTTCATACACCAAAGAAGGGCCGATGTTTTTCTTATTCATTATCGGCATCTCTAATGACCTGAAGATGAAATCTTTATCCGCTAAAGAAACATAAATATCTTTTTCTTCTGAACCTATTTCTCTTAAGATTTTATTTATCAGGGCCTGCCATCTGATTTCTTCACTCAAATTCTCAACTCTGGCTTCTTCTTCCACCGAAGCTAAATCATACTTGGAAACGGTAAGTATTTTTTTACCCTCGGTTACAACCGCCCCGACCGAACTTAAACCTAAATAAATACCAACTCTTTTTTTAGCCATATTTTATTTCATTGAATTTTTAAGCCATCCATCTATATACTCCCTGTCGAAACGCCAAACCTTACCGATCTTTAACCCTGAAATTTTTTTCTGGTGAAGCCAATTATAAATCGTCTGCTTCTGGAGGCCCAGATATTCTGAGAGCTCATTGATCGTCATTAACCTTGGAATTCTTTTTTTTCTAGTTTTAATCATATATTATAAATTGATGGTAATACTATTTAAATATTTATGTCTGTTCCTGTCAAGCATGTTTTATTATAATTTACTATAATTTACTATATATTGTGTATAATATTGCATACTACTATATATTGTGTTCAAAAAAAATCCTTGATTTTATTAGGTTTTTTGAGATGGTAAAATCATGGTGCTAATATATATTATATACCTATATGCATACACCTTGTTTTATATTGGCCTGGTACTGTTTTTTCGTTAAAATCTAAAAAACAAGAGGATATTGGCTGGCTTTATGACTTACTTAGCGTTTTAGAAAATCGTGGGCCAGGTAAGAAGAACGAACATACGGCGAGCTTTTCACCTTTGCAAACCCCAAAGCATAGGCTTTCTTTTCAAAAGCGGCAAATTTAAGAAGAGTAACATATTCTTTAACCGGATAATGCCTCAGAGATGGCGCCAAGTATTGGCCTAACGTCAGAAAATCACAACCAACACTTCTTAAATCTTTTAAAACTTCCAGAACCTCTTCCTCGGTTTCCCCCAAGCCAAGCATTAACCCGGATTTAGTAAAAACTTTTTTATTAAATTCTTTCACTAATTTTAGCACTTTTAATGACCGTAAGTATTCAGCATTATTTCTTACCTTTTTATAAAGTGAGGGAACAGTTTCTATGTTGTGGGCGATAACATCCACCGAAGAAACAGAAACTTTTTCTATGGCGGATTTATCTCCTAAAAAATCCGGTATTAAGATTTCTACTCTCCTAAGAGGCTTAAGCTTCTTTATCTTGGTCACAGTTTCAAAATAAATTTTGGCTCCACCATCCCTTAAATCATCACGGCAAGGCGAAGTAACTACCACATAATTTAAGTTAAGCTTCTTTACCGCTTGAGCTACCCTCTTTGGTTCGGTTTCATCAACCGGCGCTTGCTTCCCCTGGTTTATAGCACAAAAACCGCATTTACGGTTACAGACATTACCCAAAATCATAAAAGTAGCGGTTTTTTTTGAAAAACACTCGGAAATATTAGGACAAAGCGATTCTTCACAAACAGTGTGCAGCATGAGGCCGCGTAAGCTATTTTTCATAATCGCGCAGGAGCCTAAATGGATTTTTTTATTGAGCCAGTAAGGTTTTTTCATTAAAATGATGTCGGGCTGGATAAATCTGCGTTATTTAAACTGATGATCTATGTTAACATTTATCTCAAGGTTTCCGGCATTATCCTTTAAACTGACATCTCCGACAAATCTGTCTTGCACTTTACCTTGAACTTCTCCCGTTTCGTATGCTGTCCGGAAAGGCAAATCTACAGGCTTATTGGTTTTTGGATCAACCGTTAACGTTTTTGCTCTTATGCCGATCTGGCCTAACTGCAAACCATAGATAAGGCTATTATTGTAAGAACGGCGCATAAGATCATTCTCCACAAGCTTATGCAGCTGTGGGGCAAACCCCAAAAATGCCGATAGCAAAAGAGAAAGCATCACTAAAATTGAAACTGCTATAGTAATCATTGTTTTACATCAACAAACCAAAAACGTATCCCCTCTGTCCTTGATATTTCAACTGGTGGATTAGTTGTACCTTTAGCTGTTATCACAACCGTAAAAAAATTAGGTTCATAGCCTTCATACCATTCAAACGCTACCTGCGGCTGGTATCGGCTGTCCACTAAAATCTCTTTTGTTGCCCCTGCAACACCATGAGTTTCTAAAATAAGGCTTTTATTATCGATACGATATTCATACCAAATATCATCCGCGGTATCATTTGGTGTTATCTTATAAATATCTTTTTCGCCAAAAAATTTAAATTTTTGCTTTGCGTCAGAAAAAGATGTTGTCGTAAGGGAGAATAAAGAACCCGCATCTATTTGACTTGCGCTTACCAAACGCACTTTCATATCTTCTAAAGCATAATTTATCTGGCTAAGCATATCATAACGCTCTCTATTATAGGGAACCTGCCTTGCAAAAAATGTATAGACGCAATAAACCATCATAATTATAGAACTCATCAAAACAATAGAAAGAACAAGGTCAATTAAAGTGAAAGTTTTTTTTCGCATATTTTTATTGCCTTTCTGCGCTTAGAATCATCAAATTTGCTTCTTTGAGCCTGACTATCCCCGCGTTAGGGATATCCGTTTCCTTCATCCATTCTATACTAAGAGTATGATTTTTATCCGCGGAAACATTATCTATAGGCACTACATTGCTTATGAATGGCTGCATAGAAATCGGTGTGCGGGTTTGAGTCCCCCTAAAATTATGCTCTCCATCCAAACGACAAGCGGTATAAATAGTATCAGTCGATTTTATATTTGTACTGTCGTCAATTGATATGGCGATATTGTAAATAAGCATGATATCTTTGGCTACGGGATAATTGAAAGAAAGGCTTAAACTGTTAATTGCCTCGAAATGCCCTGAAGGGACAGACTGCCCGGAAGTTTCCGGCTCAAAATGCAAAGACTCTGTATGCATATAAGGGTAGGGAACAATATTTACTAACTTTACATTTTTTCGCGTAACCTGATTGTTTGGTGATTTTTCGTTGTAGAATGTATTTACCTCAATAACTTTGTATGGCACCTTTATCCCTAATTTGCTATTGGTTTCCCATTGCGTGGAAATGCTCACCTTCCAATCAACAGGAATTTTATCTTCCGAACCAGCATCAGTACCGATATCGACTAAGACAGGTTTTTCCAAACCGCCCAAACCAGAAAATGTTTTTGCTAAATGCTCTTCCATTTTTACCGTTGCCACACTTATGGCTCTGGATTTATTCTCGGCCTGTTTTAGAATAAACCTTCCGCCAAAAAAAGTCACGGTAACCGCGGTTAAGCCTATTCCCATAATTACCAGAGAAACAACTATTTCAATCAGGGTAAAGCTTTTCTTTTTATGTTTAAGCTGTTTTATCATCATCTATCCGGCACTCGTTTGTTATAAATAATAATACACATTACCCCCGTTAGGATATTATCTAACGGGGGTAAATTTTAAATAATTATTCTGCTGTTCTTTCGACTGGAACAACGGTGATAACCAAATTACGCATCTTTTTTGGGCTCAACAGTTTCATACAAGTATCATTGTACCACTTAACTTCAATATTAATTGTTTCCGGAAACTTGCCATCAGAAAAACTGGCAGAAGTAAGCAAGAAACTTCCTGTGTGCGTAGGGTCAGATGGCTGATAGCTTGTTGTAACACCGCCATCAGGAATAGTCATTACTGATTCCTGCCCCTTTTGTCCGCCATTAATAAACAACGCTGTTTTTACTTCTCCGCCCGGAAATCTTTGCTGCGAAGTTCCATGCCACATATCGCAAAGAGATGGCCAAATAATGTATGGCTCGGTCTTATAACCTTCTATGCGCACTGTCCATGTAACAAGGAGATTCGCTGTTTTGCGATAAGCTGGCGGTACGTTATACCTATAAGATAATCCTGGTATCAACGCGTAAGAAGCTTTTTTAACTTCACCTTTCGTTTTCACATCACCACGATACTTACTTTTGACCCATAATGGCGCTAAGCTCATTCCATCTTGGGACACATCATTGGTAACTGCGTTTTCATTAAATTGCTTTTTTAAATATTCTCCACAAGTAGGGTTATCGCTTTCATAGTTAACGAATTCCGGATAGCGCGACGGAGCCAATTCAGCGTCGCCTTCACCTACGGCTTGCAATATCTGTGGGCCTTGATCAGGAGACATTTGCACCTTTTCACCCGCAAAAACAATCCCTGCAGATGTAAACAAAAAAAATGAAATTAAAATCAAAAATCTCATACTCCACCTCCTCCCTGCGTTACTCTTACATTATAATTAATTTCTCGTCCTCGTAATAATAAGTTCAGCGCTTTTTACATTAGCTGTCAATTTTACATTTTCTAACCCAGGAATAAAAAGTTTCTCTGAAAGAAAATAATAAAGTTTTACGGTATAGGTTTCCCCTTGGCGCAATGTCGTTGTGTCTATCGCAGTCGCCGAGAATATCGAAAATGAACCCTGGAAACTCTTTTGGTGAATAATACTTCTATGAACTTCATTACCTTTCCTGTCAACAATTTTTACCATAGTAAAAAAGTAAGTGGGAATATCTTTTACGCTTACAGCTCCGCTAAAAGCCGTTTCGGCAAACACCTGCCAAAAAACAACCATTGTCTCCCGGCTTCTTGCGACAAATTTATAGGATAGGTTAGGATCTATTTCCTCAAAACACCGGCTGCATTCGCCTCCCGGACGCGGATTTGAAATACAAGATATAGCTTTTTGCTGTAAGTCAATACAACTCGATAAAGTAAAACTATCACATTCGGGCCAATCTATTCTTTCCTGACAGCGATTAACATCGCAATTTACATTAAACCCGGTTTCACATACTTTCTGATTACAGCAATTAACACTTTTAGTGCATTTTTCCCATTTATTTGCATACGCCCAACAATTGTTAATGCACGTTTGGTATTCTAAAGTAGGAGAATATTCGTAACATTCTGACGGGGGTGGAGAATTTAAATTATTACATTCTGTGGTAGGAACGATGGTGTAATATTTTGAAACATTGCAGCCATCAATTGCTTTCGTAGGGCAACCGGTTATCTCTGGCAAAAGATTATTTTGTTCACAGATCCATTTATCGTCTTTAAAAATACATTT
>JBAYMZ010000079.1:0-6713 GCA_041663385.1 Candidatus Omnitrophota bacterium | reverse complement strand
TAGCAATTTTTAGATAAAAACCGCCGTAAAGAAATGCGGGTGTTTGAGCTATTTCCTTAATAGTGTAGTTATATAGGGCGAGTTCCGCATTTTAGGCGGTTTTTATCGTCCCTTGCCTTTTTGTTCCCGGGGAAAAATTGCGTAGAGCAGAATAATTCTTTTTTGGCTTTAGGTTAGTTTCTTTGAATGCGGAATTTATGCAATGTTGGAGATATTACCGGAAAGCAAAAAAAGGTTGACATCAATATGTACTTTGCATACAATGATATGCATATGGATATAAACATATGCAAAAGGTATATATAAGCTAATGTTATATCTAAGTAAAAACGCCGCTAAATTATTAAAACTGTTTACTGACCAGCCTGAAGAAGCATTTTATATCCAACAATTAGGCAGAATCCTCAAAAAGAAACCCGGGGTTTTCCAGAGAACGCTTTATAAGATGGAGAAGCAGGGTATCCTTAAAAGCGAATACAAAGCTAACGCGCGTTTTTTTAGAATAAATAAAGGCTACCCTATTTACCGCGAATTAAAAAGCATTGTTTCTAAAACCGCAGGCGTATGCATTGTTTTTTTATTGATTAGTTTTTCCGCTAGTTTTTATGGTTGGTGCGAAGATGCAGGTAATAATGCCGTAACCCTATCTTCTCTTAAAGACGCGCTTAATACTGCTTTTAAGAATAATAAAAACATCCAAATTCAGGAAAAGAATGTAGAAATTGCGCGGGCAGATATTTTAGGCGCAAGGAGCAATTTTTTGCCTAGCGCTGATCTCAGCCTTGGCTATACGCACAGGAACGCAGTATTGAATACGCAGATAGCTTCAAAAAAAGATCCCGGTGTGTTTTCCGGATACAAAAATGATAATACTGCCACAGTTGCAGTTAGCGAAAATGTTTATAGCGGCGGAGCAAACCTTGCCAATTTAAGGGAAAAGCAATTAACGATGACCGAACAGGAGGAAACTTTGCGCGCGTCGAGGTTAAACGTTGAGCTGGAAACTAAACGTCTTTATTATGGATTATTGCTGGCTTATGAAACAAAACAAATTGCCCAGGATTTGGTTGATCAGGCCCAGGCGCACTATGAATATGTAAAGCATAAGTATGAACAAGGGACAGCTTCAAAGTTTGATGTATTGCAATCCAAAGTGCAGGTATCTTTGCTTATGCCGGAATTGATTAACGCGATTAACAGCATTGATTTGATTATGGCTGAATTAAACCAGGTATTGGGCCTTAGAATTCTGGATACTATAAAGGTAGAGGACAAGCTTGAATATTCGCCGATAAAAATTACGGAAAGAGATTTTTTAAAAGAAGCTTATTTGAATAAGCCGGAAATGATTATCCAGTCTTTGGGCATTGATATAAATCAATGGGCGATTAAATTTGCAAAAGCCGGATGGCTGCCGCAGGTTAATGTCGGAGCAGAATATGGTTATCGTTCGAATAATTTAAGTAATATGTTTAATACGCGGCACAACACCTGGAACATCGGGGCAACTTTGAGCCTTTCGATTTTTGATGGTTTTGCTACCAAAGCAAAGGTGGAAGCGGCAAAAGCAAAATACGCGCAGTCTTTAATCAGTAAAGAAAATGTTGCCGATCAAATTGCGGTAAGTGTCAGGCAGGATTGCCTTGATTTGCGCCAGTCCGCGGCAATTATTGATTCGCAAAGAGATAATTTAGAAGATGCCCGCGAGGCTTTAATGATTGCTGAAGTGCGTTACGATAACGGTGTTGGAACAAATCTTGATGTTCTTGATGCGCAAACATCATTAGCTCAAGTTCGGCAAAATCTTGCCAGCGGTATTTATGATTATATTGTCGCAAAGGCTGATTTAGACAGGAATATGGGGGTTGAGTATCTTAAGGGTAATGCTCAAGTAGCTCAAGCTCAAACAGCGAAAAAATAATATGAAATTCCAATTATCAAGCACCAAATTACAAATAAATTCCAATGACCAAAATTCCAATGTTCTAAACAGAAAACTTTTTGATTATTGTAACTTTGGAATTTGGAACTTATTTGGTGCTTAGAATTTGTGATTTGAAATTTTTATCTGTGCAATAAAGGAGGATAAATTATGAAGAAGAAAATCAAACTTTTATTAGTTATTATTTTAACAGCAGCGATAGCTGTTGGGGTGACAATGTTTCTAAAATATGAAAAAGCCGTTAACCACAAGGCCATAAAAGTTTCCGGTAATATTGAAGGAAACGATGTGCGCATATCTTTTCGTATTAACGGACAGATTGAGAATCTTCTCGCCGATGAGGGCATATTTATTAAAGTAGGGCAAATTGTCGCGCGTTTAAATAAAGATGAATTAAGCAAGCAAAAAGCTGAGGCAGAAGCTGCCTTAAAGCTTGCTCAATACCAGTATAAATTAGATAGGGATGATTATTTGCGCGCGCAAAATCTTTTTAAAGTAGGGGCGATTTCCGCTCAAAGTAGAGATACTGCTAAAACAAAAGCTGATACCGATAAAGCCAATGTTGACCAGCTTCGAGCTTCTTTGGAACTGGCGAATACGCGTTTAGGTTGGGCTGATCTTGCCTCGCCGCTTAACGGTTTTATTCTTACCAAGAGCGCTTTGCAGGGCGAAGTGGTCCAACCAGGAGCGCCGGTATTTACCGCGGTTGATTTAAATGATATCTGGGTAACCGCGTATATTAATGAAACAGATTTAGGCAAAGTAAAATTGAACCAGAAGGCTTATATTATGACCGATAGCTATAAAAATAAAAAATATGACGGATGGGTTTCTTTTGTTTCTGACCAGACGGAATTTACCCCTAAATATATCCAGACCCAGGAAGAGCGCGTAAAATATGTTTATAGAATTAAGGTGCGCGTAGATAACTCCAGTCTTGATTTAAAGCCTGGAATGCCCGCGGACGCGTATATACAGTTAAATGGCCAAGAGTCGAGTGTAAATAGTAGTTTGTAGTTAGTAGCGAAGAAAAACGGGTTTTTATTTAAACAAACTATTAACTACAAACTACTAACTACTTTTTTTATTCGACTAATATGAGCACAATAAAAGCGGTCAATCTAACCAGAAAATTCGGCAGCCTCACTGCTGTTGATAATCTGAACCTTGATGTTCCGGAAGGTGAAATTTTTGGTTTAGTCGGGCCGGACGGCGCCGGGAAAACTACCACTATGCGCCTTCTTACCGGCATACTTTCCCCGACAAGCGGCGAAGCCTGGGTTTGCGATAAGCATATTGTAAAACAGGCTGAACCGTTGAAGGAAAACATTGCCTATATGTCTCAACGTTTCGGGCTTTATGAAGAGCTGACTGTTTTGGAAAATATTAATTTTTATGCCGACGTCTATGGCGTGGGGAAGGCAAAACGCGAGGAGACAATTGACCGGCTGCTCGATTTTTCCGGCCTGCTTCCTTTTAAACAGCGTTTTGCCGGAAAACTTTCCGGAGGGATGAAGCAGAAATTAGGATTAGCTTGTGCCCTGATACATACGCCACGTGTCCTTTTTTTAGATGAACCCACTAACGGTGTTGACCCGGTATCGAGAAGAGATTTTTGGAATATACTTTATGATTTACTTAAGCAGAAAGTAACTATTTTTTGTTCTACTTGCTATCTTGATGAAGCCGAACGTTGTACCAGAGTCGGTTTAATGCATAAAGGCAAACTACTGCGGATTGATTCTCCGGACAAGATAAAAAAAGAATACAATGTTAAAACGCTTGAAGAAGCGTTTGTTATAGAAATAAATGAAATCGAAAAAAGTAGCGCATAGAAATAACCAATTTCTAAGATACAATGACCAAACAATAAACAAATTCCAATGAACAAATTACAAACAATTTATAATTCCAAAATTACAATTACCAAATGTGATTTGTTTAAGATTTTACAATTGTTTATTGTATATTATTTGTAATTTGTGATTTGTATATTGTAATTTGTTTGTACCTTGTATCTTGGTTATTTCGTAAATATTATGGAAAATATAGCTGTCAGCGTGCAGAATCTCGAGAAAAAGTTTGGTGATTTTACCGCGGTTAATAAAATTAATTTTGCGGTAAAACAGGGTGAGATTTTCGGATTTTTGGGCCCAAATGGTGCGGGAAAATCAACCACCATAAGAATGCTTTGTGGAATTATCTCCCCGACTTCAGGCTCGGGCTTTGTAGGTGGTTTCGATATTATAAAAGAACAGCCGAAAATTAAAGAGCATATCGGCTACATGTCGCAAAAATTTTCTCTTTATAATGATTTGACTGTTGAAGAGAATATTAATTTTTACAGCGGTATATATAAAATTCCAAAAAGCGAAAAAAAAGAACGCCTTCAGGCATGCGTCGCCGCTGCCGGGCTGGAAGGTATGGAGTCAAAGCTTACCGCGACACTTGCCGGCGGCTGGAAACAGCGCCTGGCCTTGGGCTGCGCGCTTTTGCACAAACCAAAAATATTATTTCTTGATGAACCGACTTCAGGAGTTGACCCAATAACCCGGGCCAATTTTTGGGGCATTATCAAACAGCTGGCGTCTCAGGGTGTAACGATTTTTATTACTACGCATTACATGGATGAAGCGGAAAATTGTAACCGCATGGTTTTGATTTATCACGGTACAATTATTGCCCAAGGAAGCCCTCAGGAGATGAAAACTAATTGTATAAGTGAAGACGTGCTTGAAATATCTTTGCCTAACGCTCAAGGCTTGATTGATCAAATTGTTAAGATAGAAGGCGTAAAAGAAGCCGCGCTTTTTGGGTCAAACATACATGCCCTTGTCTACGATAGCTCTAAAACTATACCGGCCATAAAACAATCTTTGCAAAAAATGAATGTGGGTGATTTTAGCGTGAATAAGATTCTTCCGTCACTGGAGGATGTGTTTGTTTGTTCAATAGAAAACTATGACCGCGCAGAGTCTAAAAAGAATTAAAGCGATAGCCTGGAAGGAGTTTGTTCAGATTAAGCGTGACCCGCGAAGCCTGGGGCTTGCTTTGGCTATCCCTATGTTTTTGCTTTTGGTTTTTGGCTACGGGCTTAGCCTGGATATTGATCATGTGGCGACAGTAGTTTGGAACCAGGACGCGGAATCAGAGCTTACCAGAAATTTCCTGCTTAATTTTAAAAATTCAAAATATTTTAAAATAACTGGCTATACTGATAATTATCGTGATATTGTACGAATGATTGATAGCGGAAAGGTAATGATGGCACTGGTTATTCCTGAAGATTTTTCTCATTACCTCGAATCCGGACAGGCAGCGCCTTTACAATTAATTGTGGATGGCAGTGATGCCAATACCGCGACCATTGCCATGGGCTATGTGAACACGGTAGTTGCAAATTACAATGTAAAACTTGCAAGTTATACAGCCGAGCAGCTGGGGCTTGCGCCGGTAAGGTCAATTGATGCCCGTTCAAGAGTGTGGTTTAATATGGGATTGACCAGCACGTGGTTTATTGTTCCCGGTGTTATTGCGATGATTATCATGATTATCGCTGCGCTGCTTACTTCTATCTGTGTTGCCAGAGAATGGGAAAGAGGCACAATGGAGCAGCTAATTTCTACTCCGGTTAAGGCTCCGGAGCTGATTATCGGCAAGTTTATACCTTATTTTGCTATTGGCTTTTTCGATCTTATAGTAGGTGTCATAATGGCCAGGTTTTTATTTGGGGTTCCTTTCAGAGGAAGTTATTTGCTGCTTGCTATTTTAAGTACGCTTTTTTTAATCGGGGCTTTGTCGCAAGGTATATGGATTTCTGTGGTTGGCAAGACACAATTAATGGCCAGTCAATTGGCAACCTTAACTACAATGCTTCCAACTGTGCTTTTATCGGGGTTTATTTATCCGATTTTTAATATGCCAAGATTCATCCAGCCGATTACTTATTTTATTCCGGCGCGCTATTATATTGTTGTCTTAAGGGAATCGTTCTTAAAGGGCGGCGACATGCGGGTAATGTGGGATGAAGCGCTTTTCCTTTTACTGTTTGCCATGCTGATGGTTAGTTTAGCGATAGGAAAATTCAAGAAGAAAGTCGCTTGATATAAGATAGAGATAAGCAATCAATTTCGATTGAAACTGGTAGAAATTAGAAAATTCATAGAAATTGGCTGGGTAGTAAAGTTCTAAAAACTATGTTTGAAAGAGCGCAGGCAATTTTAATAAAAGAGTTTAAGCAAATCTTTCGCGATCCGCGGATGAGGACGGTTATTTTTATAACCCCTATCATTCAGATACTTTTGTTCGGTTACGCTGCGAATAAAGATATAACTTATGTTCCAACTGGGATTTTGGACCGTGATAATACAGTAGAGAGCAGAGAACTCTTAAGGAGATTTACTTATTCAAAATATTTTGTTCCTGAACATTACATCTCTACCCAAAAAGAACAAAACTCTCTCCTTGATAAAGGAAAAGTTATCGTAGTTATTCATATTGACCGCGGTTTCGGCCGTAATATTCAGGCGGGGAAAGACGCGCAAGTGCAGCTTGCTTTTGATGGTTCAGATTCTAATACAGCAATGATTGTAATGGGCTACGCTAATACGATTGTGGGGCAGTATCAGCTTTCGCTTACAAAAGAAAAAATCGCGTCTTCCGGAAAAATAATGGCCGTGCCTAACGTAGAACTGCATGACCGCGCGTGGTTTAACGGAAACCTTATTTCAAGGAATTATTATTTACCGGGCGTTATCGCTACCATTGTAAC
>JBAYMZ010000078.1:0-6715 GCA_041663385.1 Candidatus Omnitrophota bacterium | reverse complement strand
GGAACTTTTCCCGAAACTTTTACAGCAATGCAATTATTCGCAATCGGTGATAACTTCCCATTTTCAAAAGGAAACTGTTTACAGTATTCTGGTCTATCTTTATAGATAGAACATTTTCTCTTTTTTAAAAACATACATTTACCATCCTTAATAGACGTTGACACAGCGAAGCCGGAAGGAAAATCCTTGTCGAAGTGCATTTCGTGAAACATTTTACCATATTTTATAATAAGTTTTTTAGCCTCTTCTATATCAACCTCTACGCCATGCTGGCAACATTTTCCACACTTTACACACTTCATAAAAAAAACCCTAACGCTCAACCGCTCCAACTTCAATCGCATTTTTTACATCTTCCCAGGATTTCTCATATTGGCCTTTTTTTCCGTAACTTAGCGCGCGCTGCATATAAGCATCCTGATGTTTTGGATCAACATTTATTACCTTTGAATAATCATTAATTGCCTTATCGTTTTTTCCCTGCTCATTATAAGCAAGCCCTCTATGGTAATACGCCTCAGACATACGCCTGCTTACCGAAACGCTATCACTATAATCATTTATCGCCTTACCACGCTCTCCACTTTTGTCGTAAGCCCTGCCTCTTTTATAATATACTGCCGCATCATCCGGAACTATATCAATTGCTTGCGTATAATCTTTGATAGCTTTTTCATAATCGCCTTTTTTGCTATAGGCAACCCCTCGATTATAGTAAGTTTGCTCTAGTGAAGGGTCTATTGATAAAGCTTTATTATAATCTGCGATTGCTTTGTCATATTCTTTAATTTTACTAAAAGCAACGCCTCTGTTATTATAAATTTCAGCGCGGTTTGGATTTAATTCCAGCGATCGCGTGTAATCATGAATAGCCCTTTCATAATCTTTATTATCAGCATTTTCATACGCTTTCTTATAATAAGTCTGTTCCAGGCTTGGGTTTACCCCAAGGGTATCGCTGTATTCGACTACAACCGGATCCCGCTTATTCACGATAGTATTGTTTTCCGCAAACGCATTGCAAGACAATAAAAATAGAATCGTAAAAATAAGAAATATTCCTGTTTTATTCACTTTACCCCCCCTATTTATATTTATTAAACAAAATTCTACTCATTGCGAAAAACGGTTTTAAGAATACTTTCATCAAAATAATATCCCTGGTCAACAACCTGCCCATTACGCATATAGATAAATGTCGGAACGCCGATAATTGAGAATTTTTCGGCCATCTTGGCATCTTTATCAAAAATTATATTTGCAAAAATATGCTCTTTTAACTTCATCGACTTAACCACCTTTTCAACATCTTGCCGCCGTTCACCTATATCCACAAAATAAAATTTAGCATACTTGGAAATAGTATAATCTAAATTCATTTTTTGCAGCTCTTCACGGCAGTATGGGCACCTGGTTGTCCACAAAAAAAGAACAACCTTAGGAGAAGATAATATTTCATCATACGTAACGGCCTCGCCGGAGTATTTCTCAAATTTTTCGGGAGCAGCAAAAGCAGATATTGATAAACAGAAAGATGCCAGCAATAACAGTAATATTTTTTTCTTCAAGCTAACCCCCTTATAACATCGAAATAAGTTTTAAGAAAAAAT
This sequence comes from Candidatus Omnitrophota bacterium, assembly GCA_041663385.1. Lineage (GTDB taxonomy): Bacteria > Omnitrophota > Gorgyraeia > Duberdicusellales > 4484-171 > JAJYOP01. Next base: position 5,105 of record JBAYMZ010000078.1, on the reverse strand, counting down.
AAATCCCCACAAACAACATAACTATCCCAAGCAACCTGTTTATAATTATAAGCCATAAGCTTCGCTTTGGCAATTTCACAATAAAAGAACTGAAAGTTCCAAGTATCACAAGGATTAAACCGGAGCCAAGCGCAAAAAGAAAAAGCGCGAGCGCGTTATAAAATATGTCCTTTCGTAAGGAAATTAAAGTAAGGATAGACCCTAAAACCGGAAAGTTGCAAGGCGTGATCGCAAGGCCGCTGATTGCGCCGAATATAAATATCGAAAACAAATTTTCTTTATGTTTGTAGTTATGATTAAGCGCGAAAAAATTAAATTTAACCACCCCCAGCGCCGATAACGCCATTACTGTAAAAAATAAGCTCAGGAATCCATAGACAAAAGGATTCATGAAAAACTTATCAATAAATACATAAAATACCGCGGCAAGAATACCCAATATTGTATAGGTAGTAGCAACACCAAGGACAAAAACCAGGCTTACCGCGAATCCCTTACGGCGTGAAGAAACAGAAGTCGCGCCGACAATACTTAAAGTTATTGGCACAAGAGGCAAGATGCAGGGCGAGAAACTCACAATAATCCCCGCTAAAAAACTGGCAAGCAGGCCGAGTAACGGGGATGCAGAAAAACTTGCTTCCAGATTATGAAGAAAATGGTAAAGCATTCGCTTCTTTATTTAACCAATCAAGATATTCCTGATTTATGCTGTCTATTTTAAAACTAATGATCTCCGGAACTTTGTATGGATGATTATTCTTTATAAGCTGTTTTAGTTTGACAAACAACGCTTCTTTAGTTTTTATGATTAGGATCACTTCCTGGGCCTGGTCAATTTTTCCTTCCCACCAGAAAAATGACTCCACCCCTTTAATCACGTTCACGCAAGCGCAAACCCTTTCACTTAAAAGCATTTTAATAAGCCCCTCGGCGTCTTTCTCCGGAATCGTAACCATAACTGCAATTACCATATTTACCTCCGCTCTGCTCTTTTTAAAAGCTCGATAAATCTTTGCGCTTGGCGGCGGCAATTTTCTTCACATCTCTTGTCAACTTTTCCCACCGCAACCGAGCCATAATGATCACCCTTAAAATCACCTTGAACAATCATCCCGTGTATCAACATTGCCTGCATAATAGAAATAATGGCCGTTTCGTTGCCTCCGGCGACATTTGCTGAAGATGAAAAAGCCATACCAATTTTTCCATCTAATTTTCCATGAAAGGCAATTGTTTCGTCGATGAATTTCTTTATTTCAGCCGCTAAAGTTCCATAGTAAGTAGGAGAACCTATTACTATACCATCATAACCTAAAAGTTCTTTTGGCGTTATTTTATCTACAGAAAATATCTTTGTATCAATGCCATTATTTTTTATTTCTTCAGAGATGATTTCTGCCATTTTCTTGGTGACACCCGTGCGGGAATAATAAATAACGACTACTTTCATAAATACCTCCTTACATCATCCCGGCAGGAGTTGTATGTTTTTCTCGGCAAGTCTGAGTTTCTTTTTCTAAAAACATCCAACGCCAACTACCGGAATAAAAATAACATTCAATGGCAAAAAGACTTTTTGAACTGTAGTAAAACACGCGCCCGGCAGGAGTTGAACCTGCAACCTTCTGGTCCGTAGCCAGACGATCTATCCAATTGATCTACGGGCGCAAAAAACTTATGGCTTATAGCTTACGGCGAGGAAACATAAGTAAAGAGATTTTATCACGTATCTACGGCTGGCTCAAGAGAAATCAGTAGTTGAAGATAAAGAATATTCCTGCGAAAAACATGGCTAAAATAATGCACACTTTTTGGAAGGATAATGCACGCCCTACTGTGCATTATCTTGAATTTCGTGCGCATTAAATTGTGCATTAATTTAAGCTATTTTAAGTGAAATATGCCCGTAACTATTAGTTCTTTAACTATCCTAAAAAAAATATAGCGGTGGAAGTTGTTTAGACAGCCTAACGGGTTCTGTAACTTTTTGTCAGAAATTGCCGCTTCTTTATTGGATGAATTTTGCAGCTGGGTGATACATAGGAATAGAGAAAAATTAAATAAAGAAATGGCTGTTTTGCAATTGTATAATTTTATTTATCCCTGCCAGTTGCTTTTTTGAGTCCGGCGAGAAAATTGAGGTCAGCTTTTTTAGCCCCTAAGCTCTCGGCTTTATGCACATCATCCCAAGCTTTATCGTATTCCTTCTTGCAAAAATAAGCAATTCCTCGATTATAGTAGGCACTACCTTGGTTCGGATTTATTTCTATTGCTTTGTTAAAATCAGAAATTGCTTGGTCTGGATCGCCTTTAACGCCTTGATTTATGTAAGCATCGGTATAATTAGGTTTACAGTAGGCAACTCCTCGGTTTATATAAGCATCAACATATTGATGGTCAACTTCTATTGCTTTGCTATAGTCAGATACAGCTTGGTCAAAATTCCTTTTATAATAATAGGCAATCCCTCTGTTATTGTAAGCTAATGGTAGATTAGGATTAAGTTCAATTGCTTTGGTAAGCTTGGATATAGCCAGATCATAATTACCTCTATAAATGTCTTCTTCTCCACCGTTAACTAGGGCAGCATAGACTTCGCCTCCGGCAGGAATGAAATAGTTTACACTGGATGTAGATACTTGTCCTGTTTGATCGTCAAGTTTTTTTCCTGCCTTTTTAAAATTGGTTAGTAGATTATTATTGCCTATAGAGGACGCGGTAGTTTTCGCTCCATCAATAGTTTCAATATCAGCAAGATAATAGGTTAGCGAAATGCCTTCAATGTTCACTTTGATAGCTTCATTTGTTTTCTCAACTATCTTTGCGTCTATTGTTTTGCCATTTTTAAGAAGAATAGTTTCGGCAAAGAGCAAAGGAATGAACAATAAAAACAGGGACAAGATTGCAATGATTTTTTTAGTCATGTATATATCCTCGTTTTAAAATAATAAACCAAAAACCCTCTACAATATATTATCACACAGGACAAGCAAAACAATTTTATTCGTTTGTGCTTTTTACTAATGTTTTTTCGCAGTATATAGCGGTGAAGTTGTTTGATTTTTAAGAAATTTTGCAGATGGCCGTTTTCTAATTATCGAACACTTTCTATTCGGAATGACTCCATAATAGCTTCAAATATCTTGCTATAATTAGCATATTCATCCTTTGGCGCTTCGCATACTAAATTTATAACATCCCAATCCATTTTAATAAAATATGCCGTTACCAAAGAATCTTTTGTTTGAAAATTAATTTTCACCGCGGGATACCCCGACATCTCAAGATCAGATGTTGATAAGATTAAAACTCCCAGTTTTTTATGGCTTTCGATAAAGTTTTTCTTCTCCTCAGTCCAATCGTTAGATAGATATACATTTTTTGCCGTACCGGAGAATTCTGAATCCGGCGGTGCTTTTCTCAAAAAATAACCCTTAATATAATAAATACCTACCCCAACTCTATATCTATCCTCCATTTTGTTTACGGGCTCGCGCGTAAGAAATAAACTAGTACTGCCTTCCTCTCTAGCGTACCATTTTGCCGGGTATTTGATTTTGAATGGAAAATCAATTAGTTTTGGTTGAAAAGAAACTAACTCTAAGATATCTGTCTTTGACGAATGCACCGATGAACGAATCGTATCGATATTTTTAGTATCTTGTAAATTTGCTTGGTGGTTAGACTCGCTCGCTGTTTTAAGTGAAGAGTTGGATTGATTATTTTCTAAGTTATCTATATTTTTACCATCAATACTTTCGATATCCTCAATATAATAGGTTAAGGGAACATTTGCAATGTCAACCTTAAGGCTTTTGTCTGTTTTTTCTATTATTTTACCTTCCACGGTTTCCCCTGATTTTAAAAGAATCACCTCAGAGAAAATAGATGGTAGAAAAAATAAAAACATTGGTATTAGAACTATAATTTTTCTGCTCATATATAATTATCTTGGAACAACATGCACAACAGAATGGTTATTTTGAAAAAAAATCATTATGCCCACAGACATTATAATTAATACTATTATTACTAAAAATATTATCAAAAAAAGAAGCGCTAAGAAGTCACCATCTCTTGCCGCATCAATAACTCTTCTAGACAGAAAGCCAGACCACATCATCACTGAACGCATAATAAAAGTATACCATACGATTTTAAAAAAATCTATTCTCCCATGCGGAATCACAAAATCGTTAGTAAAGCTGAATGCGCTACCGCCGCTATTAAAATTGCTAGCATTTCCTTGACGTATCCGGTGTCCAAATTGTGTCTATCAGGGGTCAATATTGATATGAAATCATATAAAGAGGTATGAAGCGTAAATCTTTGGATTTTCTTGCTGGGCTTGACTATTCTCTTATTTGTTGGATTTTTCAGCAGGCATATTTTTACCTCCGTAGCCAGACGATCTATCCAATTGCCCCCTTCGGGGATAATTCGGCTACCCAACAGGGTGGCCTGTTGGCCTACGCAACTTTTCGGCACTCCCTACGGTCGCTTGAAAGGTTACTGCCTCATTAATCTACGGGCGCTAAATGGCATGTAAATTATCGCAAATAGCCATAGTAAAACTTAAACAAAAGATTTTATCACGTATTTGGAGCAGCCTCAAGCAAAATTACCCAGGTATGATTTGTCGGGGGGAAAAGAAAACTTATTCGGAGAGAACTTTAATTATCATCTCTAACAGTCTTTCCCTGGTAACGGGTTTAGCCAATACATGCCTTTTGCCGGTTGTTCCGGCATAAGACTCTTCATCCTTTGTTAAAATACCCGTTAGAAATATTATAGGAGTACCAGCAGTATGTGGATTATTTGAAATAAGCGCCGCTACCTCTCCACCGTCTAAATCAGGCATGACTATATCCAATATCACAAGATCAGGATGGTGGCTTAAGGTAAGCTCAACAGCTTCTTTGCCTCTTGTTGTAGGAATAACTTCATAATTTTCACGTTCAAGGATACGGCAAAGATAAGTTAACGTACTTGCTTCATCATCAGCGACTAATATTTTTTTCTTAATTTCTTCGGACATTTAAACCTCATTACCCCGGCTCGCAGGGGTTAACCCCCTTCGGGGATAATTCAACTAAGCTTTTTTT
>JBAYMZ010000077.1:0-6757 GCA_041663385.1 Candidatus Omnitrophota bacterium | reverse complement strand
GAAGAGGGGAACCCTAAAATTTTTGAAGCAATAGGGATACGATCTACAGGGATACCATCTAATATGCTGCCTTTTGGTCCGCATTGGGCTAAACCATATAAATTAATGTAGGTTATCGTTTTTTCAGGTGAGTCAGCGAGGATTTGATAATCTTTTGGGTTGCTCGGATTGCGTCTTAAGTAACCTTTCTTTTCTAGTTGTTCCATATGGTGATGCACTATGCTAGTAGAAGAGATATCTAGTGCCGACTGCAGTTCCCTTATGGTTAGAGGCTCAGTGATATTTTGTTTTAATAATTCTAAAAGTTTTTTTTGGGTATGATGAAGCGTTTTCATAAATTATATTAATTTTACAGAACTATACGAAGCTTGTCAAGAACTAATTTTTTTGTTCTACTTTTTGTTCTTGACGTACTCGATTTTTTATGTTATAAAAATTACATAATTTACTTACAGGCAATTCAATGTTCTTTGAGTTAAAATTAGCGACTTAAGTAATTTGATGCGGGCGTTTTTCGATTAATTTTTATGCTAAAGGAGAAAAAATGAGCAAATCTACTCGCAACTCTGGAAAACCTTGGAAACTTTCAGATGTCTCGCAACTAAGAAAATTAGCAAAAGGAAATACGCCGACAAGAGTGATAGGACTAAAATTGGGGCGTACTGACGATGCTATATACGTAGAAGCAAGTAAAGAAGAAATTTCATTAGGGCCAACTAATCAGTCACCTTACAACAGAAGAAAAGTGTAAAATAAAATCGTAAAAATTTCATTTGGAAAACGCTCGCCTAAATTCAGTATTTATTTTATTTTTCAAAGACTAATAGAATTTGCGTTGGAAAATGCTAAAATATTATAAATCCCATGTGAGATTTGAATTAAAGAAATTATAATTCAATAATATGCCAAACAATCGTCAATCCGGGGATCAGGGAGAGGGGGAAGTTATTAAATTGGTTCCTTGCCCTAACTGTGGCAAGAAACTTATGCCCTTACCTTCCAATTATCCGCTTTACGATGTCCAATGTACTGGCTGTTCTTTTAGGGCACAAGTTAAAACAAATTCTAGTAAACCAAAAAAGGTTATTTTTGGCGCTGGATGGGAAATTATGGATAAGGTTTTAAAGGCTGGTTTTATAACCCCGCCCACATTCGTTAATTTTAAATGGCAGGAGAATAAAAAGAATCGGCAAGAAATAAGATTTTATCCTTTTGTGCCTAAGAAGAATTTAAGAAAGTATAAGCTTTCGGAAAAAGCTCGTAGAGCAAATTACTGGATGTTTAATTATATAGATATGGATAAATTGCCATATTTTGTGGTGTATTCTAAATAAAGTTTAACGAATTTAGAGAACACAGTGTTTACTTTTAAAAATATGAAATTACTTATTCTTTCCATTCTAATCTTCATCTCCTCAATTTCTTTGTGCCTTGCGGAAGATTTAAAGCCGGCTGGGGCAATAAAGGTACAAGTTGGACAGGAGTTTACGCTTGCTCTTGGGGCGAATGCGACTACCGGCTACGAGTGGCAATTGGCTAAACCGCTGGATGAAAGTAGTTTTAAACTAATAAGTTCAGAGTATTTGCCGGATAAAACAGAACTCGTTGGGGCAGGAGGAAAGCAGGTTTGGCTTTTAAAAGCGCTCAAAAGCGGAGAAGTAACGATTTCTTTTAAATACGTGCGGCCATGGGAAAAAGATGCTCCGCCGGTAGAAGAGAAATCGTTTTTGATCAAGATTGCAGAGGGGGATTAAATTAAACCCGTTAAAGTCATCGGCATTTTATTTTTTGCTTATGCAATTCTTACAATTATCGGCATGGTTTTGAATAATAATTCTTTTTGGATGATGTATAATATTGTTACCCTGGTGTTTTCAATCCCAAGCGGAATCGTACTATTAAAACAAAAGTAACAGTTATTTACCGCGAATCCAAATTTCATCATTATCGGGGTGTAAACAAGGAGAGAAAATTTCATGGGATTAATATCCCTTTTGTTCAGCGATCCGGCATTATTTTTTATACTGGCCATTTCACTGCTTTATTCTGTCATTGCCCATGAAGTTGCCCATGGTTGGGTTGCGTCTTTATTTGGGGATGATACCGCCAAGATTAACGGCCGCTTAACGCTTAATCCAATCTCACATATTGATCCTGTCGGAGCGCTTATGCTTTTTCTTGTCGGGTTTGGCTGGGCAAAGCCTGTCCCGGTTGATTTTTATCGTTTAAAAAATTATCGCGTCGGCCTGGTTGCTGTTTCTCTGGCAGGTTGCTTAGCTAATATACTTATAGCAACTATCGCGATATTCATTTTGCAGTTTCCCGCTGTAAACACAAATAATACGCTTGTGGCGATTCTTTCAATTCTTGCCAGAGTGAATATTATTCTTGGCGCTTTTAACTTAATTCCCATACCGCCGCTTGATGGTTCAAAAATTCTTATGGGGTTTCTTCCTTTTTCCGGCCAGCAAGCTATGGCGCGCCTTGAGCGGTACGGATTTTTTATCATCATTATTCTGCTCTATGCCGGCATTCTTAATCCGCTTATAATCTTCATGCAGAACTTGATTTATGCAATGATTTCCCTCTTGTTTGGATTGTTCAAATAAGCCAACACTTTCCTTTCTGGGTTTAACCGAATCCTACCTACGCGGTGGAATGAGGCAGTAACTAAAATTTCGTTTTCTTCTGGATAAAATAAGGATTATTAATGAAACTTTTTTCCCTCCTTGTTTGTCTAATTTAGAGAAAGGGGACAAGGGGATAGGTTTAAATAGGTTAAACAATAAGGAGGGAAAGATGAGGAAGCATAATGCATTTTTGGTAGTTGGTTTGCTTTGTCTTTTGATGGGATTGCCTTGTTCAAGTGTGTTAGCCAGGGATAGAAACGATTATAATCGCGGTAGGAATGATGGCCCCAGACAGAAAGTTGTTTTTGTAAACCATAACGGGTATAATCATCGCGATACCAAGTTTCGCGCGCCGGGATGGTTTGGCCTTGAATTTATTTTCAATACTCCGTCAGTGGGAACGAGAGTTTCTTTCCTTCCTTATGGATACAAAACCAGAGTATCCAGAGGCGTAACCTACTATTACTATAACAATGTTTATTATCAGAGTTGCCCGGGTGGTTATGCTATTGTTACTGCTCCTATGCCGGATTTAGTTTATAATTACGGTGGGCAAGTAGTAATAAATGTTCCAATGGATAACGGCGGCTATAAACCAGTTACATTGATTAAACAAAACAATGGTTACATTGGCCCGCAGGGAGAATATTATAATGGTAATCCCACGGTTAGGCAGTTAAGCGTGTTGTACGGAAGATAATTGAATAAACGCTAACCGCAAGAAATCCAGAGCACCAGTAAAAAGCATCAACTGGTGTGCTGGTATTATTGAGCTTTAGCGATCTTTTTAAGCAGGGAACCTTTTGAAGATAAAAACTGTCTAACTTATGAGAAGAAAATAATGACAGATATTTCTAATGATACCTTAAAACGTGCTTCCGGCGGCGATATCATTGCCTTTGAAGAAATATATAAGTCCGTCAGTGGTTTTGTTTATAACGTCGCCCTTAGGGTGAGCCGCAATCGCGCAGACAGCGAAGAAATTACTCAGGAAGTTTTTATGAAGGTTTATCATAGTTTAAAAGATTTTCATTTTCGCTCGTCATTTAAAACCTGGGTTTACCGGATTACGGTAAATACAGCGATTAACCGTTATCATAAATCAATCAGAGACGAAAAAGGCATGGCAGAGTATAAAAGCGAAATTGAAACTTTATCAAGCGACCAACCGGCTGGGGAGAATATTATCCAGAAGGATAACCGGGATATGCTTAATAATCTGCTTGAGGCGTTAAGCCAGGAGCATAAAATATGTTTGACGTTAAGAGAAATTGATGGTTTGAGTTATCAAGAAATTTCCGCAGTATTGAAAATTCCCATAAATACCGTGCGTTCGAGATTGAAACGCGCAAGAGAAGCTTTGCTTGAAAAAGCGCGAAGGGGGCAAGTGAAAAATGAACTGTAAAGAAATTCAAGGATTACTTAAAACAAACTATCTGGATAATGAATTAAAACCCCAAGACAACAAAGCCATCAAGGAGCATCTTAAAAATTGCCGGCAATGCCAAAAATTAGAAGAGGAGTTGCGCGGCCAGCAGATGCTTTTTCAAAAGATTAAACGTGAAGAAGTGCCGGAGCATATATGGAGGAATATTCGAGGTGCTATTATCGAGGAGAATCTTGAAAAGGAAAATAGGGCAAATTCCGGAGTATTTGAACATTTACGAGAGTTAATCTGGGGCCGGCGGCCGGTATTTGTTTTAGCCAGCACTTTTGCGGTAATAGTTTTTTGCGTGGTTATCGTTGGCACCGTAATTCATAAAAAACAAGCGTTAATAAACGGAGAAGAAATTTTAGCAAATTATAATTTGAGCGATGAAAGCGGCCAGCTTATTTATAATTTTGGAACAAATATAGAAAAATATTTATTGTGAAGAACTTTTTGACATTTTTACATGTCTAAGTAGTAAAGTGGAGGTGCCCAATGAGGAAAGCAAAAATATTATTTCTTGTATGTCTAATGGTAACTTTTGTAACAACAGGCGTAGCCAGCGCGCAAACAGCGCCGCGGGCAGGTAAACAAGAAAGCATTAAGCATGAAGAATATTTTGCTAAGGAACTTAATCTTACTCCGGATCAGCAGGAAAAACTTACACAAAACCGTAAAGTTCAACATGAAAAAGTTGTGCGGCTGAGAAAAGCGCTTAAAGAAAAAGAAGAGAAACTGGGAAAAGCGCTTAAAGGCCCCGCTGTAACCCGCGCCGCGCTTGAGCCGATAGCCAATGATATAAAATCATTACAGGCCCAACTAATCGATAACCGGATAGATAGTATTTTAGCCGTGAAACAGGTTTTAACTCCGGAGCAGGCGGCTAAGTTTGAAGAAATGGCTCAGCAGTATCGGCAAAAAAATAGAGAACAGTTTAGAAACCGGCGCCCAAAATTACAGTCTGATAATTAAGTCTTGGCGAAGACTTTCAGTTTAGTTTCAAGCCCTTCGCGTAGGTGGGCTTTAGGTTTTGCCCCATACGCCATTTTCTATTTGCCCCAAAATACTTCCTGTATTACAATGATTTAAATCAAAGTATCATTACCACTATTATTTTCCTGTGCCACACGCCTGCCCTTCGGGCAGTCAGGGCTTGAAAAAATGATGTGTTTATTGCCCCACTCACTTCGTTCGGGGATAATTCGACTACCCAGCAGGGTGCCCTGTTGGGCTACACATTTTTTAGACAGGAAGTCTAAAAAATGTAAGTCTCATTAAGGAGGTAATATGGAAAACTTAAAATTAGCAGAAAAATATAAAAATATTCTTGATAATTTTAGTAAAAGCCTGAAGGATATTTATCAAGATGATTTAGTGTCTTTGATGCTTTATGGTAGCGCGGCAAGCGGGGAATTCGTAGCCAGGCATTCAAATTTAAACGTAATCGCTGTATTGAAAAATACTGATTTAGAGATTTTGAAAAAATCATCTAAGGTGATATGCAAATATAGAATGATTAATGTTTTATTTTTGACTAAGGAACATATCTCTACCTCAATAGATGTTTTTCCTATTGAATTTTTAGATATGCAAGATAACTATTTTGTTATGCAAGGAGAAGATATTCTTAAGGACATCCATGTTGATCTTCGTAATCTACGATTCCAGTGCGAACAGGAGTTGAAAGGGAAGCTTCTTAAAATAAAACAGATGTATCTAGTAAGTTGCGAAAATGAAGGTGCGTTAAAGAAATTATTATTTCTATCGTTTATTTCTATTCTGCACATTTTGAGGAATGCTCTGCGATTGAAGGGTAAAAAACCATCATACTTAAAGCAGGATGTAATCAGAGATATTTCTTCAGAATTTCAAATTAATAACGAAGCTTGGCAGAAAATACTTCAAGCTAAAAACAACCAGGTAAAATTAAATAAACAGGATACGGAAAAATTATTTATTAATTTTACAAGAGATTTGGAAAAAATTGTTAACATTATGGATAAGCTATAATTAAATGCGCAAAATATATCTTATATTATTTATCCTTCTTTTCCCAATCTTCGGCCATGCCCAGAATATTCCTAAGCCTACCAATTGGGTTAATGATTTTGCTAATGTTTTAGATGGGGCATCCGAAGATAAAATGAATTCGTTGATCGTGGAACTTGAGCAAAAGACAACTGCTGAAATTGCTGTGGTTACCATCGATTCGATTGCCCCGTATGATGAAAAAGGATATGCGAGATTGCTTTTTGACAACTGGCGCCCGGGCAAGAAAGGAAAAGATAATGGCGTATTGATTCTTTTGGCAGTTAAAGAACGACGTTGGCGCATTGAAACCGGTTATGGCGTAGAGGGTATTTTGCCTGACGGTCTTTGCGGCGAGATCGGTCGAAACTATATGGTGCCGTATTTAAGGAAAGGTAATTACGGTGATGGTTTGTATGAAGGCGTAAAGGCTATAGTAAATGTTATCGCAAAAAACAATAATGTTAGTTTAAGTATATCTGCCAATCCTGTTCAAGTAGGATATGTTGAAAAATCTATCGCTTTTCCGTTTCCTATTCTATTTTTTATCATAATTTTAGCGATTCTTATGATACCCGTTTTCATTTCTGATAAGTATTTTGGAGGAGGTAACCACCATGGAGGGTATTACGATAGTGGTGGTTATGGAGGTGGAGGAGGCTTCGGCGGT
>JBAYMZ010000076.1:0-6787 GCA_041663385.1 Candidatus Omnitrophota bacterium | reverse complement strand
CAATTCGTCTTACGGTTGCGGTTACACAACTCGTTGCGTTATGCGTCAATCGGTTGCGTTTAAAAACGATTGACGCATAACGCAACCGTGACGAGCATCACAACCACAACCGATTAACTCAACCGAAAACTCCGTCTGTGTAATGGCGAAAGCGCGTGCTTCCGTATTAATGAATAGTGTTCTTTAGTTGGATAACCTTTGTGCTTTGCAAAGTTCCATTCCGGATATAAAAAATGCGCCGAATTCATTAAATGGTCCCTTGTTACTTTAGCAATTATCGACGCGCAAGAAACTTCTTTTACTGTTTTATCGGCCTTTTCTATACATTTATATTTGATATCTAAATCTGTACGAAAAATATTTCCGTCTACAACAAACAAAGCTTTCTTGAGATACGGAGCATTTTTTAAAAGACGCGAAATTGAACGATTAATTGAGAGAAAAGTCGCGTTAAGTATGTTTATCTTATCTATCTCTTCGTGGGTGGCAATATCTACCGAAAAAACCGCGTTACCTATAAGCCAGGAAAAAATTTTCTCCCGCGCATAAGGCGTTAACTCTTTTGAATCTTTAACTTCAAAGGGGAGTTTTTTCTTTAAATAAAGCGCGCACCCGCAAACAACTCCGGCTAGGGGGCCACGGCCTGCTTCGTCAACGCCTACTATCATAGTTTAAAAAGGTTAAGGTTAAGGTTTAGGTTGAGGTTGAGGTTTAGGCTAAATTAGACCTTAGCCTCAGCCTTAACCTAATTCTTCTTACGCTGCCATTGCCGCTCTGCCTGTTCTCGCTCTTAAATAAAAAAGTCTTTTTCTTCTTGGCGGTTTCGCACTCTTCTTAACTAATTCAATTTTATCAATGTTTGGTGAATAGTACGGGAAAGTTATTTCATAAGCTTCACCGTAGGATATTCTTCTTAAAGTGAAAGATTTCCTGTTCATCGCGCCTTGAATTTTTATCACAATACCTTCAAGGGCCTGTATTCTTTCTTTTTCTTTCTCACGGATCTTATAATAAACTTTTATTATGTCTCCTCCCGCGAATGCATCATACTTTTGCACAAAACTCTCTTTCAATTCTTTCTCTACCATCATTAGTTTATCCATTGAGTCCTCCTTTTTATGTAACACGTCACACGCAACACGTTCTGACGTGATACATGATACTTGTTACGTGTTACTTTTCTAATAAATCCGGCCTTTTTTCTATTGTAACCTCTATTGCTTTCTCTTTACGCCATTTTTCAATTTTACCATGATTACCGGAAATTAAAACCTCCGGAACTTTCAGGCCGCGAAAATCTTCCGGCCTTGTATATGAAGGAAAATCAAGAAGTTTATTCTCGAAACTTTCCCGTTTTATTGATTCTTTGCTGGATACAACGCCGGGAATAAGCCTGACTACGCAATCGACAAAAACCATAGCCGCAAGCTCTGCTCCGCTTAATACATAATCACCGATAGAAACTTCTTCATCGGCCAGATTCTTAGCAACCCTTTCATCTACTCCTTCATAGCGCGGAGCAAGAAGAATAATTCGTTCGTAATTCAAAAACTTTTTTACTGTTGCTTGCTTTAGCGTCTTACCCTGCGGGCTCAAAAGAACAATGCGTTTATTTTTATCTTTTTTTTCTAATGGGTATACTTTATAACCCAGGATTGACTCTACCGCGTTAAACATTGGCTCAGGCCTGAAAACCATGCCACCACCGCCAAAACCCGGCGCGTCTACTTTTTTATGCGGGTCATCCGTATAATCTCTTAAGTTGTGAACTTTTATCTTAGCCAAGCCTTTGGCTTGCGCTCTTTTGATAATAGATTCATTTACGACCGGCGCGAACATTTCAGGAAAAATGGTTATTATATCAATTATCATAACAAATAAACCAAAAACTATATGAAAAACATTTTAGCACGGATGTCACGGATTGTTACGAATGCAACGGATTTTTTTATCCGTGACATCCGTAACCATCCGTTTTTATCCGTTCTTAAAAAATTACGCTTTTTTGAATCGCGATAGGAATTCCTTTTTAAACTGCACGAACCTGTCTTCCTCTATCGCCTTCTTAATCGCGTCCATAAAATGCTTATACCAAAATATATTATGGTGCGTAAGAAGCTGGATCCCCAGGATTTCATTTACATTAATAAGATGCCTGATATATGCTCTTGAATAGTTCTTACAAACATGACAAAGACATTTTTTATCAAGCGGGTTTTCATCAAGCGTGTAAGGAGCATTCCTTACTACGATTGCCCCATCGGCGGTAAATGCGGTTCCTGTCCTGGCAAATCTTGTCGGAACGACGCAATCAAAAAGGTCTACGCCAAAAGCAACAGCTCGAAGAATATCATCCGGCATACCATAGCCCATGAAATAACGTAATATGCTATCACCGGTATATTCACTTATAAAATCCAGTGTATTATATCGTAAATCTTCCGGTTCGCCAACACTTAAACCACCAACGCACAAACCGTCTAAATCAAGTTTAAGTATCTCATCGAGGCATTTTTTGCGTAAATCTTTATGCACTGACCCTTGAGATATGGCAAAAAACAGCCTATTTTTGGAATTATTCTGTGTAAAATAGCTTTTGCTTTTTTTAGCCCACGCTATTGTTCTGTCAACAGCAATATTCGCGTCTTTAGGGCTTACCGGAAATTTTACACATTCATCAAGCGGAACAACTACATCGCTCTCAACATCAAGTTGAATTTTGATTACGTCTTCCGGTGTAAGGAAAATGCTTTTTCCGTCAACATGAGACTGAAAACTCACCCCCTCATCGGTTACTTTACGCAAACGTTCAAGACTAAAAATCTGATAGCCACCGCTATCAGTGATAATAGTTTTAGAAAAATTCATAAACTTATGCAAACCACCGCACTTTTTAATAACTTCAAGGCCGGGGCGTAAATAGATATGGTAAGCATTAACCAGTAACCCATCTATGCCTATTTCCTCTAACTCTCTTACGGATATGCCTTTAACCGCGGCTTGAGTTGCAACCGGAAAAAAAGAAGGCGTTTTTAGGCTGTTATGCGCTGTTTCTAAAACACCGATTCTCGCTTTTGTTTCTTTATCTTTTTTTATTACTTTAAACATATTTTTCTATCAATAATTTAATGCGATTGATACACAATAGAAATGCGGTTGGAATACAACTTTAACACAAAACAATAAATTTCTATCAATTTCCTAATTTCTACTAATTTCAATGGATATTGATAGAAACCAAGAAATTAATAGAAATTGGTTGTCTCGTTTTAATAGCAAACGCGATAATGCTTTTCTACTGTATTTCGCAAGCGAATGCCTTCGACGCGTTTTACTTGCTCAGGCCTAAAGCGATCATGTTTCAACTGTATTTCTATTTCTCATTTTGATTATTTATGTATTTTTGCGTTCGCGCCTTTGCGATAAAAGTGGGTTAGATTATACCATAAGTTATGGAAAATTAGATATAAGATTAAGGCTGTTAGCCTGGAGAATCGCTCCAGAGTTTAGTTTATAACATTATCTGGTTTAAGGCTAAGATTAACCTCGGTTAAAAACGAAGTGAAGCCTCCCCGGTCTAATCCTAAAGGATAGGCCATCCTAATACCTTACTAAGGATGGGCCTAAAGACCGGGGATTTCTGCGAGGGATTAAAGTTAATTGCGCTTCTATCGAAAACAGTGATATTTAAGGTTGGACCGTTTTAACGGATGATAGCTGAAGCTGATTCAACTGAAGTTCCTTCAAGGAAAACAAAGGCAGAAAAAATTCCGTCGCCGAACAACGCCGTAAAAATCAACAATAATAAAATTAAAATTCTTTTTATGCGTTATTTTTTTATTTTTTATCCTCCATCTTCTGCCCATTGCCTTCTACTTTCTGTATATCCTTTGCCTCGTGACTCGAGCCAAAGAAAAACTTCGTACGAACCTGGTAAGCGTCTTCGATGAACAACCGGCAAAGATAATTCATTACTTCGCTAATCTCACGATTATGCTCCACGCAAAATTCTTTTAACTTGTCTTCCACTGTTCGCGGAGTTCTGCAGCCAATAAATCCGTCTCTGTGTTTTATCTTCTGAGCCATTTTTTTACCTCCTTAATGAGCACAACATTTTTGCAAGCCACGGTGGCGCAAGAAAAATGTTAGTGCGAATAATGAAAATTGCTTTTTTACAATAGTAAAAAAGCTT
Organism: Candidatus Omnitrophota bacterium; assembly: GCA_041663385.1. GTDB lineage: Bacteria > Omnitrophota > Gorgyraeia > Duberdicusellales > 4484-171 > JAJYOP01. Next base: position 2,595 of record JBAYMZ010000076.1, on the reverse strand, counting down.
AGTTAAATTGTCTAACGAAACTATACTTTTTCAAGCAAAGCGCAGAAAAAGTATCTAGTCAAGTCATCCCCACAGGAAACCCATAAGGGGTTAATCCCGCTCAAACGCTGAAAAATTATCAAAGAGAATTTTTAGCCTCTTCTGTGAAGCAGGGTAATGTTTGATAACATATGTTTAACTACACTTAAAATATAGCATATATATATAAAGAAAGCTACCTAAAAGAATAAATATTGTGCAGATTTGTAAACCCCGTAGAACCCTCGTTTCTCTAACGGGGTAAAGGTTTTCCGATTGAGATATCAGTAGCAATTAAGTAATAAACTCAGCGGTATTTGCGCTAACCGGGTCAAAAGAAGGTTGTTTTTATAAAAATTAAGGTTTCTTAGAAACAGAGAAACAGCAGACAAACAGGTTAATTGCCAGGATTAAAGGCGGGGCAAAACAATCGCATTACAGAATTCGATTGCTATTGCGGCGGGTAAAAAATTTCGGCGTTGATTTATTCTATTGTCGTCCTTCATCCTTTGCTCCCTTCAGAGGCTCCGCTACGCTCCGCACCCTTTCGTCCATCGTTCTTCAAGTGCTGGCAGGTCGACTCTGCAACTACGCGTCCGCGCGGTGTTCTTATAATAAAACCCTTGCTTAAAAGATAAGGCTCAACCACATCCTCAAGCGTTCCTTTATCCTCACCCAAAGAAGCAGCAATTGCCTCTATCCCGGCAGGCCCACCGCCATAGAGCTCAATTAAAGCTTTGAGGTATTTTCGGTCCAAATCATCAAAACCATTTTCATCGATTCTTGAGTGCAAAAGCGCCTCTTTGGTCAGATCTAAATCTATGGCCCCTTCGGATCTTACCTGTGAATAGTCCCTGACCCTTTTTAAGAGACGGTTAGACAGCCTGGGAGATCCACGCGCCCTCCGGGCTATTTCAAGGGAACTTTCTTTATCTATTTTTATATCAAGAAGCCCCGCGCTGCGATCTATTATCAGAGATAAATCATCGGTTGGATAGAAATCAAAGTCATAAAAAAGGCCAAATCTGCCCCGAAGTGGAGCGCTAAGCAAACCTTTTCTTGTGGTTGCTCCGACCAAAGTAAAAGGCTTTAAATTGAACTTTACGCTTTTAGCATACGGGCCCTTATCGATAACAAAATCTATCTGGAAGTTTTCCATGGCCGGATACAAAAATTCCTCTACAATCTTTGAAAGCCGGTGGATTTCATCAATAAACAAAATATCCCCTTTTTCAAGGTTAGTCAAAATTCCCACCAAATCCCCTGCCCGTTCAATCGCCGGTCCTGACGTGGAGGTAAGTTTCGCTCCCATTTCATGGGCCATTACGTATGCAAGGCTGGTTTTGCCAAGCCCCGGAGGGCCTGCCAAAAGCACATGCTCAAGGGGTTCTTCTCTTTTTTTAGCAGCTTGAATGGCAATCTCAAGGGCGGAAATTACATTTTTTTGACCGATAAAGTCAGAAATTCCGTGCGGCCGAAGAGACAGGTTTATGACCTTCTCTTCCTCGTTCTCTTGAAGATAATCTGCTACTCGTTCATTATCCATAGGTATAAACCAAAGGCTAAAAACAATTAGAAACTAAAGGTAAAAGCTTAAAGGATAAAAATAGGCGTTGCACAGAACAAATACCTATTTTTCATCTCATATCGTCTCTCGTCCTTCGTCCCCTTCGGGGAGGCTCCGCTACACTCCGCACTCTTTCATCCATCGGTCGTTGATTTTTATTCTTATTAAGGGCAGGCTACAACATTCTGTCTTCTGGCTATTGCTATTTGTCCAAAAAGCTCTTTTTGAACAGCAACAATTTCACGCAGGCGTATGAGTTCTAAAATCGCAAGAAATATCACTACCACTTCAATTTTACTCTTTGCGGAAGAAAACAAATCATGCAAAGAAACGGTTTCTTTTATCAGGAATAGATGCAAAAGATCATGAATTTTTTGTTCAACCGTAAACTCGTCTTTTATAATCTCAAAGAAAATATCCCTGGGAACTTCAGAAAGCGCGCTTTTGAAAGCGCTTATTAAGTCAAAAATCGAAGCCTCTAAAAACACTTCTTTGCTTCCTGTCTCCGAACTCGACCTGGCTATATATTTTAAACGATCCCTTTCCTTTTCTTTCAGATATTCTGCTGCTTCTTTAAATTTTTCATATTCAAGCAAACGTCTCACAAGTTCTTCACGCGGATCTTCTTCCGGGGCTTCTGGCTCAACAACTTTTGGCAGAAGCGTTTTTGATTTAATATTAATTAAGGTTGCGCTCATCACCATGTATTCCGAAGCAATATTAATATCCAAAAATTTCATAAGCTCCAGAAACTGCAAATACTGGTCTACAACCGTGGTTATGGGAATATCATAAATATTTAAATGTTCTTTTTTGATAAGATAAAGCAGCAGATCCAGTGGGCCTTCGAATATATCTAATCTTATTTTCATATCAACAATAAATTTCTATCAATTTCAATTAAAACTTGTTGCTAAATTCCCATTGCCTTCTTCGTTTCAGCTAACGTATTCTCTGCCACAACTTTCGCTTTTTTATTTCCTTCATTTAGTATATCATAGATATAGTCT